>NZ_JBBCQL010000167.1:0-9997 GCF_037149975.1 Chryseobacterium sp. VD8
TGCTTTCTGGTAATGCGCTCCTTCCATTTCAAGACCGATCGCTTTCCATGAAGTATTCATAAAATAAGAAAGAATATCCCTGTTCTGAAGCGAAGTTCCCAAAACGGTAATCATCGGACCTTCGAAAGCTTTTAATTCATCATCTTTGAAATCATCAAGTTTCAGGGCATTTTCGAACGGATAATTATCTGCTGTTCCTTCAAAAATATGCGAGGTTGGAATCATGATGTCGCCTTTTCCTCCGGCAAGAATTCCTGCTTTCCCCATGATAGAAACAGATTTTACCTTCATCATGTACACTTCCCCTTTATGTTCGTAAGGTCTCAGCAATTCGTCCATCACCTCGTAAGCCTGTTCTCCGAATGCATAATCGAAAACCATTACGACATCATCACCTGCAAATTTAATATCCTGAAAAGGTGTATTTCTGAGATCTGTTTTGCTGAGGTCGATGATCTGTACATCAATATTACTTCCGCTTTTGTCATTAATGTAGATCATTCCCTGTTCCAAAGCGTATTTTGAAACTTTATCGCGAAGTTCTTTTTTGTCGGAAATTTCTCCGTACATTTTATAATCTACTTCTTTATGATCTTTTTTCTTCAATGCTTCGTTGGCATACAGCATATTTTTCACAGAGTGCATATTCGCAGAAATGATGTGAAGCGGTCTCATGTGAAGATTATTTTCAAACAAAACTTCTTTTACTTTATTCGCCCACTTTTCACCAAAATAGTGATGTCCTACTCTTTCCTTTAAAATAGCACTGAAATGAATTTCTCTTTCTCTGGTCTGTTTTGCATCTTCCAGACTTACTTTCGCAAGGTTGTAGATGATTTTGAATAAACGGTCAGGATTTTCATCATCCCCGAAAGTATTGTAAGCCTTTAAAGTTTCATCAAACGTTCTTCCTATTAAAGAAGATAAATGAATAAGGGCAACTTCTTTTTCTCTTCTGCTGAATTTTTTCTCCCCTTTCACCACTTCTTCAATAATTTTGAAGGCTCTTGTCGGTTTCCAGTTTTCATCCTGAATGAAAGCCAGATTGCGAACTTTATCTGCCTCAATAAATAAAAAGGTAAGGTGGGTAAGAATATCATAAATTTCCGAACGTCCCAAAAGAACTTCAATGTTCATCTGGTGCTCATCGATTCTGTAACAGTTTCTTCTTCTTTTTTTAGGAACAATCGGTTCGAAACTTCCTTTATCAAAACCTTCGTCTGATGTAAGATGAATGAAGGCGCATTCTTCAATTCCTTCTGGAAGTCTGTCTAAAACATACATCAAACCATCGAGTTCCAGTTTCCCTGGAATACTCATGGTACCGTAAATTTCCGGATTGATCGTCTTCAACAAACTTCTAATGCTTTCTCCTGAAACTCCGCTCGGCTTGAAAAAACCTCTATAAAACAGATGTCTCATAGAAATGTAAAGTCTTTCAATTGCCTCGGTGGTTTCTCTTGCTCTAGAATTTGTCATATATTTAAAATTTTTATAAAAAGTCTGCTAAGTTACGAAAAATATTTTAAATGAAATTTTTAACTTAACAATCAATGTTTTAGCGAATCTCACTTCATCAGTCTACAAATATTTTACTGTCTTAAAATTAAGATTTTCGCCGCTTGTTTTTAAAAGTTTCAGGAATAAATTTTCTTAATATTAAAAAAGTATCCTATATATATAATTAAGGTATGAATGTAATTTTAAAAGTCAGCCCCTCTAAAAACTACAATTATTTTAAAATTATATTAAATTTTAAAAACACCCCTTAAATTTTTAGGGTAAAATAATTTTCGATTCAATTTTTTCGTAAATTTGCCCCGTAAAAATCAACCTAATATGTCAACTTTAAGATTCAAAGCGTTAGAAACTTTACCATTCAAGGACTTCAGAAGAGATAATTCTGTAGAAGTTCCTGTAAAATTATCAGAATTATTCTGTCAGAATGTTTTCTCTGAGGAAACAATGAGAGAATATTTAACGAAAGAAGCATTCCAGTCTATTATGGATGCCGTAAAAAAAGGAAGCAAAATCCAAAGACACATTGCAGATCAGGTTGCGGTGGCTATGAAGGATTGGGCAATGAGCAAAGGTGTAACGCACTACACGCACTGGTTTCAGCCTTTAACAGGTTCTACGGCAGAAAAGCACGATTCTTTCTTCACTCCGATTGAAGGTGGAAGAGCGATCGAAAGATTCAGCGGAAATTTACTGATCCAGCAGGAACCGGATGCATCTTCTTTCCCGAATGGAGGTATCAGAAACACTTTTGAAGCGAGAGGTTACACCGCGTGGGATCCTACATCTCCTGCATTCATCATGGGAACTACTCTATGTATTCCTTCGATCTTCATCTCTTACACAGGAGAAACTTTAGATTATAAGGCTCCTCTTCTAAGAGCTTTGAACGCGGTAGACGAAGCTGCCACCAACGTAATGCAGTATTTTGACAAAAACGTAACGAAAGTAACACCAACTTTAGGTTGGGAGCAGGAATACTTCCTAGTAGATTCTGCATTATATCAGTCTCGTCCAGACCTTGTATTAACGGGGAAAACTTTATTAGGGCACTCTCCTGCAAAAGGACAGCAGTTGGATGACCACTATTTCGGTTCAATTCCTACAAGAGTCATGAATTTCATGAAAGAACTGGAAATTGAATGTATGAAATTGGGAATTCCGGTTACAACAAGACACAACGAGGTAGCTCCGAATCAATTCGAGTTGGCTCCGATGTTTGAAGAAGTAAATGTTGCTGTTGACCACAACTCTTTGTTGATGGACGTTATGGCAAGAATCGCTCACAGACATCATTTCCATATTTTGTTCCACGAAAAACCATTCGCAGGCGTAAACGGAAGCGGAAAGCACAATAACTGGTCTTTGGCAACAGATACAGGTGAAAACCTTTTAAGCCCGGGAAAAAATCCTAAGAAAAACTTACAATTCTTAACGTTCTTCGTCAATACAATTAAAGCGGTTCATGAATATGCAGACCTTTTAAGAGCAAGTATTGCTTCTGCAAGCAACGACCACAGATTGGGTGCGAACGAAGCTCCGCCGGCAATTATTTCCGTATTCATCGGAAGCCAGTTGTTCAGAGTTTTGGAAGAGCTTGAAAAAGTAACGGAAGGAAAACTTTCTCCGGACGAAAAAACAGATTTAAAACTAAATGTTGTTGGAAAAATTCCTGAAATTCTGTTGGATAACACCGACAGAAACAGAACTTCTCCATTTGCATTTACAGGAAATAAATTCGAGATCAGAGCGGTAGGTTCTTCTGCAAACTGTGCAGAGTCCATGACGGTAATGAACACGATTGCTGCAAAACAGTTAAACGACTTCAAAAAAGAAGTTGATGCTTTAATTGAAACAGGTCTTAAGAAAGATGAAGCGATCTTCAATGTATTAAGAGAATACATCAAACAGTGTAAAAACATTATGTTTGAAGGAGACGGATATTCTGATGACTGGGCTAAAGAAGCGGAAAAGAGAGGTTTAAATAACTTAAAAACAACTCCGGAAGCTCTTAAGCAGGAAATGGACGAGAAATTCTTAGCGCTTTACGAAGAGATGGGAATTTTCACGCACAGAGAAGTTGAAGCAAGAAACGAAATCAAATTAGAAAAATATTCTACGGTTATTGATATCGAAGCAAGAGTATTAAGTGATATCGCAAGAAACCACATTATTCCTTCTGCTTTAAATTATCAGAACAGACTGATCGAGAACGTAAAAGGGTTAAAAGAAATCTTCGGAGACAAAGAATTCAAATCTTTGGCAAAAGAACAGATGAGCTTAATTACAAGCATTTCCGAGAATGTTTCTAAAATTAAAGTAGGCGTTGAAGATCTTATTAAAGCAAGAGAAGCAGCAAAAGCAGTTACAGAGAGCCAAAAACAGGCTGAAGAATACTGTAATAAGGTAAAACCTTTATTCGACACCATCAGAGATGCATCAGACGATCTTGAAATGATGGTAGATGATGAGCTTTGGCCAATGACGAAATACAGAGAAATGTTATTTACAAAGTAACATTTGTAAAGTTCCATATTAGTGAAACTCTCCGATTGATCGGGGAGTTTTTTTTATGAGCTATGAATGCTTTGTTAAAACGAAAACAATAACTGTTATAAAAGCATTAAAAAGTAGAGTTAAAAACCTGAAACAACCGAAAAACCAATCATTTATTAACAAAATTTATAATGGGATATTTTGAATTAATTTGATTGACTATCCTTTATTCTACCATAATCCGCAATAATTTTGTTAAAGAATCTTAATAAAAAAAACCGCACACCTACCCAAAACAGGCGGTTGCGGTTTATTTTTTTTTAACATACGTAAAAATTATGTTAAAATGTGTTAAATAAAGAACCTGACAATTGTCATATCGGGGCTCTTTTACTCGGATTCTATATTTTTGTATTGCTTTTGAAAATATACTATCCTTTTTTTAACACGGTAATCAAATATATATGAAGAAAAGAGTTTTGTTTTATCTAGTTGCTTTCGTCTCTACTGTATCGTTACAATCGTGTGTTACAAACTACGTAGTTTCAAAACCAGCAACTTACGCTAAAGAATACAAAACAGATGCCAAACTTGCCTCTCTTGAAACAAACAAAATGGAGCAGGATAAGCAGAAATTAATCAACTCATTTCTTGCAGAAAAGGCAGCTACTTTAGCCAACACAAAAAATTCTATCAAAAATTCTGAGATTGCAAAAGCAATCAAACATAACGCAACAATTGACAACATCTTAAACGAAGCACAGACTTATCTTGGAACTCCTTACCGATATGGAGGAATGACAAGAAACGGAATCGACTGTTCAGCTTTCGTTCTTTCAGTTTTCGGAGCTGCAGCAGGTCTTAGTTTACCAAGAGTAGCTGCTTCACAATCTGAAGAAGGTGAAAGAATCGAGAAAGAAAACCTTCAGAAAGGAGATCTTATTTTCTTTTCTCACGGAAGAAGAATTTCTCACGTAGGAATCGTTGAAAGCGTAACTGAAGACGGAGAAGTGAAGTTTATTCACGCCGCAACTTCTAAAGGAGTCATGATTTCTTCATTAAATGATTCTTATTGGGGTCCAAAATACAGATTCGGAAAGAGAATCATCAACGAAAACGGAGAAGCTTACAATAATCTTGCAACAACAACTCCGGCAGCAAACGCAGCAAGTTTTTAATTTTAAATAATTGATTTAAATAATGAAACCATCAGAAATTTGATGGTTTTTTTATTGTTTCATTTTTGACTACCCCGTCTTTTGCTTCACAAAATCCACCCCTTCAGAGAAGGGGAATTGCTTTTTTCTAATACTAAGAGGATAAATAATTTATTTTTAGTTTAATCTGAGTTCGGGATAAGTCTTCTTAAACGCAAGGTTAAACCAAGAGATTAAATTATCAGGAATTCAGCTTTTAAGATATACAAAGGCGTAAAACTTATCAAAGTAATACCATTTTTGTCTTTTTTAAATAAACAAAGTGTCTTTGTTTAGCTTACAAACTTTCAATAAGTAAAAAAATCTTTTGTTCTTCTTTGCGATAAATCAATACAACACTGTAAATCAATTATTTAAATTCATTTCTTAATCCGGACTGAGGTTAGTTTAACAAACTAACTTCACCTGTAAAAGCTTCGAGATTGAGCTTAGATCAATCCTTATCTCATTTTGTTATTAAAATACTTTGAAATTGAACTCCTGCGGAGTTCTTATTCTGCATTCTTCATTTATGCTGCACAGATATAATTCCTACGGAATATTTATGTACAGAAAATCCAAAGATAAAATGGTATTAGACAGCAAAACGATCAACGATCAACAATTAACCATCAACTGTACCCTATCCGTTTTTATCAATTTCAATATCGAACTGATGAAGGAGTCCATGAATTTCAGAAAGCGAAAATCTAGCCTTTTTAAGCCTGTTTGAAGCCGGATCTATGGAATAGCTGAACGATGTACGGAAATCCGCTTTTTCAAGGTTGGTGTGGTCGAAAACAGCTCCGGAGAGATCGCATCCGGAAAATATTGCGCTCGATAAATCGCATTCAGAAAAATCGACCTCAATTAATTTTGAATTTCTGAATAGTGTTTTTTTAATTGATGTTTTATAAAATATGGAATTATTGAGAAGACAGCTTTCAAATGTAAACGATAATCCGAATTCGTTGCAATCGTTAAAATGCAGTCCGAACATTTTACATTCTCTGAAAATCACATCCCGAAAAGCTGTTGAAACCAGATTCATCATGCTGAGGTTGCAGCCAACAAATTCGCAGTCGTTAAAATTATAGCCTGAAAGATTAGCATATTCTAAATTACAGTTTCGGAAAGTACAGTTTTCATATTCACCTTTGTCTAAAGGCTGCGTGAAATTTATGTTCTCGAAATGCTGATCTGAAAAATAGGATTCTTTCATGAACTTTGTTGAGAGTTATTTTATTTCGCGAATTTAGCAGATTCAAGTTTGAAAATTAAAACATAGCATTTTAAACTTCCATCATCCCACTTCCGGCTTTCAGCTTTTAAACCAGACTATTCTTATCCGAATAATTCAGTTTAAAGAAAATAAAAGTCATCATTGAGAACGCCAGTAAAGAACTTCCTCCGTAACTGAAATACGGCAACGGAATACCAACGGTTGGAAAAAGCCCCATTACCATTCCTAAATTGATGGTAAAGTGCATTAAAAGAATCGAGGCAAAGCAATATCCAAAGACGCGGTTAAATCCCGATTTCTGCTGCTCCGCGAGATAATAAATTCGTCCGATGTAAATCATATAACAAAGAATAAGAACAGCACTTCCTATAAAACCCCACTCTTCACCTACCGTACAGAAAATATAGTCGGTTTCCTGCTCCGGAACAAATTTCCCCTGCGTAACGGAACCTTCACGGTATCCTTTTCCCCAAAGTCCTCCGGAACCGATAGCCGTTTTAGAATACAACAAATTATATCCGGAAGTATCTCTGAATGCTTTTTCACCTTTAAAAAGAACCTCAATTCTTTCTCTCTGGTGTTTCGGCAGTTTTTCTAAAATATAAGGCGCACCGAAAGCCAGACCACATAAAAGCAGCACCGAACCCGCAATACTTGAGATGGAAATAATATTCCACGACATTTTGTAATAATTCATTGCAATGTATCCTCCGATAATCAGAACGATGGTAATGGCAACCCAGATCGGATCTATCGCCAAAGAGACGAGGAAAACCCCTGCAAAAAGAAATCCCACACCAAACAGAACTCCGCTCAATCCTTCACGATACAAGGCAATAAAAAAGGCGATGAAAACCAACATCGAACCAACATCGGGAATGGCGAGAACCACTATAGCCGGAATTCCGACAATAGCCAAAGTGGTTAGTAATGACTTTCTGTTTTTCAGATTAAATTCCGGTCCGGAAACATAATTTGCGAGCATTAAAGCCGTTCCAATTTTTGCAAACTCAACAGGCTGCATGGTAAAACTTCCGAATTTATACCAGTTTTTCTGCCCGAGAATTTCTTTCCCAAAAGGAAAAAGCCCGATCAGCAGTAAAACACCTCCAATGTAAATAATTCCTGACATATTTTCGAAGAACTTGCTCCGTCCCACGAAAATCACCAATCCGACGAACAGGGAAATGCAGAAGAAAATAAGCTGTTTTTCTCCTAACTTTTGGTCTACACTATAAATATTTGCGATGGCAAAAGCACAAAGCAGGAAATATAAGCCAAGACCTAATTTATCTATTCCTTCTGCCCATTTCATTGTTTAGCAGGTTTTGTTTTATTATTTTTCGTTTCGATGTCTATCTGTTTCTGCAGTTTTGCTTTCTGCTCTTTTACAAATTTCAGGCTGTCCTGTATTCTTTTCTGCTTGAGAGAATCTACCGGTTCTTTGTACAATCCTTTGCGCTTCAGATCGGCAATCCACTGTCTTTTATATTCAGGCATAAAGCTTGAGGAAGTCATCTTTTTGTAGAGATTTTCACGCTTCAGATCACCCGTAATAAATTTTTCGGCGATTACCGTTGAGGCTGGACCTGCCCAGGTTGCACCAAATCCGGCGTGTTCCATTACCGCTGCAACCACAATTTTAGGTTTATCAGCCGGAGCAATTAAAACAAAAATGGAATTATCTTTTCCCTGCGGAACCTGCGCAGTTCCTGTTTTTGCCAACTGGGTAAAGTCGTTTGATTTTAAACCATGTGCTGTACCTCTTAAAACTACGGCTTCCATTCCTTTCAGAACGGGCTCAAAATGCTTTTTATCAACTAAAGTCTGATGCTTCTTTTTGAATCTCGGATCAGGATTGGGTTTTCCGTCAATCGATTTTACGATATGCGGAGTATAATACCATCCTTTATTGGCAATTGCAGCCACATAATTGGCAAGCTGAAGCGGAGTTACCAGAACATCGCCCTGTCCCATTCCGTTGAAAACAGCCCCTGTTGCTAAAGGATCCCAGTTTTTAGGATCTTTTTTAGAGCCGCTTGCTTTATAGATTGAAGCCATTCTTTTTTCATAAAACTCTCCGGTAGGAATTCTTCCTTTTGCACCTACAGCAAAATCATTATTTAAAAATTCTCCTACTCCGAAGCTGCTCATGATCTTTTTCCATTCGTCAACTCCTTTCGAAGGATTTCCGGGATATTTATTGAGAATTGCTAAATAAGCGTAAGAAAAGTAACAGTTACTGGAAACCTGAATAGCAGGAATCAGCGGATCTGCGCCACCGTGACCTTTAATTCTCAACCCTCTGTAATTAAATCCGCCTCCACAAGGAAACACTGTATTTTCGTCCATCACACCCATCTGCATCGCAGACAAAGCCGTTAACAATTTAAATGTAGAACCGGGAGGATAAGCTGCCTGTAAAGACCGGTCGAAAGTCGGTTTGTTCTCGTAGATTGTATCTTTGGATAAAGCGTAGAGGTTTTTAGATTTATTCGGTCCGGTAAAAAGATTCGGATCGATATCCGGTCCGGTTGCAGCCACCAGAACTTCTCCGTTATTGGGATCAATTGCTACAATCGCACCATGCTTATTGACAAGCATTTCTTCAGCAATTCTCTGCAAATCGTAGTCTATGGTTAGTGTAATATCTTTTCCTGTGATAACGTCTTTGTCTAAAGATCCGTTTTTGTAAGGTCCTACATTCCGCAGTTTAATATCTTTCTGAATGTATTTCATTCCCTTCACTCCGCGAAGGTCTTTTTCGTAGGCTTTTTCAACCCCTGTTTTTCCGATGAAATCTCCGGGTAAATAATAGGCAGAGTCTTTTTTAATTTCTCTTTCGTTAACTTCACTGGTATATCCCAAAAGATTTCCTGACGTAGAAACTTCATACTGTCGCTGAGGTCTTGAAACAATGCTGAAAGCAGGATATTTGAATATGATTTCCTGAACTCTCGCAATGTCTTCACGGCTTAGATTTTTCATGAAGGTCATAGGAGTCAGCTTGGAATAATATTTTTCTTTTTTAATATTTTCGATGGTTCTGACGAAATCATTTTTCGAAATCTTCATCAGGTTACAGAATCCTACAGTATCAAAATCAGGACGCATCAAAGCCTGAGTGAAGGAAATTTCGTAAGCAGGCTGATTTCCCACCAGAATTTTACCGTTTCGGTCAAAAATAACTCCTCTTTGCGGAATAACGTATTCAATTTTAATGGAAGTATTCGCTGCATTTAAAGCGTAACGATCCGTAAACAACTGTAAATAAGCAATTCTCGCCACAAAAATCAGAGCGATAACGATAAGAACGGAAAAGATTTTTAAATAACGTGTGTTCAAACTTTTTGTTTGATTTTAAAGATTAATGCGTAAATAACTATAAATATAAACGAAATTAAACTAGTTACCAATACATTAAGCAATATTTCAAAAAATCTGCTGAACTTGAAGAATTCAATGTACTGAACTAAAAGCTGATGCAAAAAGATACTTGAAAATAAAAACAGTAAAAACTGCGCCCACTGCAGGGACTGAAAAG
>NZ_JBBCQL010000168.1:0-9988 GCF_037149975.1 Chryseobacterium sp. VD8
CTGCAAAATATGTACGCTTTGGAAAAAATTGCTTAAAGCCGTCTGGATTTTCTCTTTTTTGTAAATTTTTCCTTCTTTCAGGCGCGTTAGAAGTTCGTCGGCGGTTAAATCGATATTCACAACCTCATCCGCCAGAGCCAGAATTTTATCGGGAACCCGTTCCGAGACTTCTATTCCGGTGATCTTTTTTACTTCTTCATTCAGACTTTCGATATGCTGAATATTCATCGCACTGATGACGTTGATTCCGTTATCCAGAATTTCCAGAACATCTTGCCATCTTTTTTTATTTTTGGAACCTTCAATGTTTGTGTGAGCCAGTTCGTCCACCAAAACAACTTCGGGATGGGTATTAATAATGGTCTGAAGATCCATTTCTTCCAGATTTTTACCTTTATAAAAAGAAGACCGTCTCGGTATTTCTGGGATTCCGTCTGTTAAAGCGACAGTTTCTTCTCTTCCGTGGGTTTCAATGTAGCCAATTTTTACGTCAATTCCGTTTCGCAAAAGAGCATGCGCTTCCTGAAGCATACGGAAGGTTTTTCCTACACCCGCGCTCATTCCGATGTAGATTTTAAATTTCCCTTTTCTGGATTTCTGGATGAGTTCTAAAAAATCTTTTGCTGAAGAAGACATGGCTTTTATTGTTTTAATTTTATTTTAAAGGATTATCATCGTTATCAAAGTCATTACAAACCTCACAGGTTTTTAAAACCTGTGAGGTTTCCGGCTTTAGACTTAATAATTTCTCTTAAAACCAGGCAGCTAAACTGGTGGTGATGAAAAAATTTCCCTGTCTTAAATTGTCATTTTTTACGAAAATGGCATCTTTAGAAGTAAATCCTCTCGCTTCCGTACGGAAAACCACATTTTTCAGGATCTGATAATCGACATTCAGAGAATATCCGAAAGTCTGAAATCCATTAGGCGTTTCCGTAGCGATGATAACCCCGTTTTTGTCGCTGAAATATTCCACACGTCCCGCAAGACTCCATTGATCATCAAACTGATATTTCATCAATACGTTTGGAGAATACCAAAGGTTGTAGCTTTCACTTCCTTTTTCTTTCTGTTCGGCTCCGAAATCAAAACCTAACGTCGTGGAAAAATGATCCGTCAACTGAAAATTTCCGTACAGATCATGGAAGTAACGCATTCTTTTATCATCCTGCGGTTTATCGTTTCCTATAAACGAACTGCTGTTCAGTGTAATCTTATCATTGGGTTTAAAAGTAATCTGATGCCCGAATGAAAGACTTTTATTTCCTTCAGCTTTTGCAATTCTCTGCCATCCGTTTAAAACAAGACCGCTCAGAAACCATTTCCCGTTATCCGAAGTGTAAGAAACTTTAGCTCCGGTTTCGAAATAGGGAGAATTTTCTGCGGCGAGACTTCTGGTAAGATTAACGTTATCTTTCCCAATTGCGCTTTCCCAGCCAATGTGTGATGGCATAATTCCTGCATCGATCCACAGATTTTTTGTTTTGGAAATTTTAATCCCGATATTCGCTTCATTTACATATTTCAGAGCGTCCTGTTCCGCAGCCAGATTATCCTGTGCATAGGTTCCCGCCATCAGAGCAAGATTGGCGCGCATCCTGTCGTTTTCATAGTTTGCTTTGATGAATCCTAAATTAAGGTTAACTTCATTGTGCCTGTTGTAGCTGTACAAAAAGTTCTGGCGGTTTCTTCCGGAAGGTTCATTGAAATCATACGTATAAAAAACTTCAGCGTAAGCAGAGATTTTCAGCTTGGCATCGGTTTTTGCAGAGTCTGTGTTTTGTGCCTTCGGTAAGAAAAATCCTGCCAGTAAGAATGCCGCAATATATTTTTTCATAAAATTTTTACTTTATTTAAGCTGATCCAGAGCAATGTTAAGTTTCAATACATTTACTTTTGACGGACCGAAAATAGATGTTTCTGTTTGATTTTTGATAAGTTGTTCCAGTTTTTCCGAACTGATATTTCTGTTTTTTGCCACTCTTTTAACCTGATAAAAAGCGCCTTCCGGAGAAATGTCCGGATCAAGTCCGCTTCCGCTTGCCGTTACCAGTTCTACAGGTACTTTTGCGTTCTGCATTTCGGGATTCATCATTTTTAAAGTGTCAATTCTTTTCTGTACGGTCTGAAGATATTCTTCGTTGCTCGGTCCTTTATTACTTCCCGCACTTCCTGCCGCATTGTAATCTACCGCAGAAGGACGACCGTGAAAATACTTCGGAGACGTAAAATTCTGTCCGATATTGGCGTAAAATTTCTGTCCTTTAAAATTAATAATTTCTGCATTTCCCTGAGTCGGTAAAACTTTAGAACCTGCGTAAACAATTCCTAAATATATTCCGACAATTACAAGCATCACCAATGTAAGTCTGGATGCTGATAAAATATGATTTTTCATTTGAATTAAATTTTTGAGTTGAGTGGATAGAAGATGGAAGAAGGATGACGGAAGTTAAAATTTTACGTTCCATTTCCAGCTTCCAGCTTTAAACTTCCAGCCTAATAAAAAAGACTTATAACTAAATCGATGAGCTTTATTCCGAAAAACGGGGCAATAATTCCGCCCAGTCCGTAGATTAAGAGATTTCTTCTCAATAATGCGCTGGCTCCGATTGGTTTATAAGCGACTCCTTTCAAAGCTAAAGGAATCAGGATCGGGATGATGATGGCGTTAAAAATAATCGCAGATAAAATCGCAGATTCAGGGCTGTGAAGATTCATAATATTCAGCTTCTGAAGCGCCGGAATAAACGTAATGAACAATGCCGGAATAATCGCAAAATACTTGGCAACATCATTCGCAATACTGAACGTCGTTAACGTTCCGCGTGTCATCAGTAACTGTTTCCCTATTTCCACAATTTCAATAAGTTTCGTAGGATCATTATCTAAATCTACCATGTTTCCTGCTTCTTTGGCTGCCTGTGTTCCGCTGTTCATTGCTACACCCACATCGGCTTGTGCAAGTGCGGGAGCATCGTTGGTTCCGTCTCCCATCATAGCAACCAATTTTCCTTCCTGCTGTTCTTTTTTAATGTAGTTCATCTTATCTTCCGGTTTTGCTTCGGCAATAAAATCGTCTACTCCGGCTTTTTCAGCGATAAATTTTGCTGTTAAAGGATTGTCTCCGGTTACCATTACCGTTTTCACACCCATTTTTCTTAACCTCTGAAAACGCTCCTGAATTCCAGTCTTGATGATGTCCTGAAGCTCGATAACGCCCCATACTTTTTCATTAACAGAAACCACCAAAGGAGTTCCTCCGTTTTCGGAAATTCTGGTAACGGCTTCCTGTGTTTCGGAAGGAAAAATATTTCCTGCTTTTTCTGTCAGTTTTTTAATCGTATCATACGCTCCTTTTCGGATTCTTGTGTTTTCAAAATCTATTCCTGAAGTTCGGGTTTCAGCCGTAAAATCAATATAAACCGGATTGGGAACAAGCAGTTCTTCAGATTTTAACTGGCTTAATTCGATGATCGATTTTCCTTCGGGTGTTTCATCCGCAACGGAACTTAGTGCCGAAGCTTTAATGAATTCATCAAGCTGAATTCCATTTGAAGGATGAAATTGGGTTGCTTTACGGTTTCCGATGGTAATGGTTCCTGTTTTATCCAGAAGCAGTACATCAATATCTCCCGCAGTTTCAACGGCTTTACCACTTTTTGTGATCACGTTGGCTCTCAAAGCTCTGTCCATTCCCGCGATTCCGATTGCAGAAAGCAGACCGCCAATCGTTGTGGGAATCAAACAAACGAAAAGTGAGATAAATGCCGCAATGGTAATCGGTGTCTGCGCGTAGTCTGCAAAAGGTTTCAGGGTAACGGTTACGATAATAAAGGTAAGCGTAAAACCTGCTAAAAGTATGGTTAATGCGATTTCGTTGGGTGTTTTCTGTCGGGAAGCACCTTCCACAAGAGCAATCATTTTATCTAAGAAAGATTCTCCGGGTTTGGTGGTTACTTTTACTTTTATTCTGTCGGAAAGGACTTTTGTACCGCCTGTTACGGAACTTTTGTCTCCTCCTGCTTCACGGATAACAGGTGCGCTTTCTCCGGTGATCGCAGATTCGTCGATGGTTGCAAGACCTTCGATAATTTCTCCGTCCATCGGGATCTGGTCTCCGGCTTCGCAAAGGAAAATATCGCCCAGTTTCATTTCGGCAGATTTTTTCATCACGGTTTCTACCTGAAATCCCTGTTTGTTGCTTACGACAACTTTTGCAGGAGTTTCCTCACGGGTTTTTCGTAAAGTATCCGCTTGCGCTTTTCCTCTCGCTTCGGCAATGGCTTCGGCAAAATTGGCGAATAAAACTGTAAAAAATAAGATAACGAATACTAAAAAATTATAGCTGAAACTGCCTTGAGACTTGTCTCCGGTAAGGCTGAAAAGGCTTACAATAAGCATGACAACCGTTCCGATCTCTACGAGAAACATGACAGGATTTTTAAACATGATTTTCGGATTCAGTTTTACGAAAGACTGTTTGATGGCTTCGTTTACCAAATCTTTTTGAAACAATGTCTGAGATTGATTTTTCATTTTGTTTTGAAAGTGTTATATCATTGGAAACCAAAATCAACCATTAAAGCAAATTAATATTAAAGAATGAAAATGGATAATATTAGTTGGGTATGGATGAAAATTGAGACTAGTTTTCTTTATATAATCTGCTTAATGGTTTGAATTGATTTTTGAATTAAATTTTTCTTGTTTAAACCATTAAGATTTATTTAAGAAGCGAAGTTTAATCAAGAAATTCAAAGAATATTTTAAACTTAATGATTTGACAAGCTTAATTTTCTTAACGTCTTAAGTAAGTCTTAATGGTTCAATTATTTAATCTTATTTAGAAAAATACTGAAGCTGTTCTGCAATCGGTCCTAAAGTAAGGGCAGGGAAGAAGGACAGCGCAGCGATCAGAAGAATAACGGCTAATGTCATAAATCCGAAAGTGGCAGTATCTGTTTTCAGCGTTCCCGAGCTTTCCGGAATATATTTTTTCTGTGCCAGTAATCCTGCAATGGCTACCGGGCCGATAATCGGGATAAATCTTGATAACAAAAGCACAATTCCTGTGGAGATGTTCCACCATGGTGTGTTGTCTCCCAAACCTTCAAAACCAGAACCGTTGTTTGCAGATGATGAGGTAAATTCATACAGCATTTCACTGAAGCCGTGGAAACCTGGATTATTCAGCGTTTTTGCTCCGAATTCAGGGAGATAAGCCGTTAAAGCTGTTCCTACCAAGATCAGAAAAGGATGGAATAAAGCTACAATCATCGCGATCTTCATTTCTTTAGCTTCAATTTTTTTGCCTAAAAATTCAGGTGTTCTTCCCACCATTAATCCGCTGATGAATACCGCAAGAATAATGAAAATGAAATAGTTGAGAATTCCGACTCCGCATCCTCCGTAGAAACAGTTGATCATCATGGCAAGAAGTTCATTCATCCCCGAAAGCGGCATCGTACTGTCATGCATCGCGTTTACAGACCCTGTTGAAATAACGGTTGTAGCAATGCTCCAGTAGGCTGAAGCAGCACTTCCGAAACGGATTTCTTTGCCTTCCATCGCTCCAAGATGAGAATCTGTTCCCATTTGCGTAATCAAAGGATTTCCGTTGGTTTCGTTAATAACATTTGGAATGGTTAAAGCCAGAAAACCAATCGTCATGACAGCAAAAATCGTCCAGGAAAGTTTTCTTTTCTTCAGATAAAATCCTAAAGCAAAAACCAGTGCAAAAGGAATAATCATCTGAACAATCATTTCCGTCATATTGGTCATATAATTCGGGTTTTCTAACGGATGCGCCGAGTTAGCTCCGAAAAATCCTCCTCCGTTTGTTCCCAGATGTTTGATGGCAACAAAAGCCGAAACCGGACCTCGCGAAACATCCATTTTGGCTCCTTCCAGAGTGGTCACATGGTCTTTTCCTTCAAAAGTCATCGGACTTCCGTTGGATGAAAGGATGAAAGCAACCACAATACTTAAAGGCAATAAAATACGGATCACAGATTTGGTGAAGAAATCGTAAAAATTCCCCAGTTCTGTTGTCGTTTTATCTCTGAAAGCTTTGAATAGAACTGCCATTGCAGCCATTCCTGTCGCAGCAGAGACAAACTGTAAGAACATTAAATACAACTGACTGAAATAACTAACTCCCGTTTCCCCGGAATAGTGCTGCAAATTACAGTTGACTAAAAAAGAGATAGCGGTATTGAAGGCTAAATCCGGCGACATATCCGGATTTCCGTCCGGATTCAAAGGAAGCCAGGATTGATTCAGCAAGATAAAAAAGGCAAGAATAAACCATACAAAATTGATGGTTAACATCGCAGACATATTCTGTTTCCAGGTCATTTGACGGTTCGGATTGATGCCTGAGATTTTATAGATCAGATTTTCAGCGGGCTGAAAAATTTTGTCTAAAAAGGTTTTTTTGTAGCCGTATACATTAGCAATATATTTTCCGAGAAAAATACCAATCACTAAGGTAATCGTGAACATGGCAATAATGCCTAAAATTTCTGTGTTCATTATTTTTGGTTAAAATTTTTCAGGTTTTATTAATACATAGCAGATGTACACAAACGCAATAACGGATAGGAAAAATAAACTCCACATAATTTTTATATTTTATCAAAAAATTCAACGGATTTGTAAGAAACCCAGAATAATAAGGCGCTGAGAAGAATTAAAACTACCAACATCATACGGCAACAATTAAGGTTAATAAAGTAAATACTACGTAAGATACCATCAGCAGACTCAGTTTTGACTGCTCCCGTTCTCTGAACGTTTTTCTTGAAATTGTCATTTTATAAATATTTTATTCAGACTGACAATGCCAAAAGAAGTTCCATTGTTGTTTAGATTAATTTAATTAATTGAAAATGAATGTTTTGGTTAAATTTCATCATATGCCAAAAAATAGAAAAGCCTATCAAAATGATAGGCTCGTTATTAAAATGATAGGTTTTATTTTTTTAACCAATAAGTTCTTTCTTAAAAAAAACAGACTAAAATTATGTTCTGTATATTTTTGAAGGCATTTTTTAGCTTAAAGCGAAGCTTCTCTTATATAATCTTAACTTCTAAACTGAAAACTTAATGGTTTAATTCTTAATGTATTTAAAATTAGTTATAATTAAATGATAATCAATTATTTATTGTTTTAAATAAAATGCTCCAGTATCTACAGCGTGGATTTTAATTAACATTTATCTCAAATGATATTCTTCCAGTTTGCGGTATAAGGTAGCAATCCCGATTTCCAGTAATCTCGCTGCTTCTGCCTTGTTTCCTTTGGTGTATTGAAGCACTTTCTGAATGTGCTCCTTTTCCAGAGATTTCATGCTGAAAGAATCGTTTTCAGAAGAAACCTTTTCAGAGTAACGCGGAAGACTTTCTGCATCAAGGATATGGTCGTTCATTAGAATTAAGCTCCTTTCGACGGTATTTCTCAATTCCCGTATGTTTCCTTTCCAGTCGTTTTTTTCCAATGTTTTATAATATTCCGGAGAGATTTCAATATTGGAGATATGAAGTTTTTGAGAAAAAACATTTACGAAATTTTTAGCCAGAGCTTTCAGATCCTCTTTTCTCTCGCGAAGTGACGGAAGCCTGATTTCAAAGATATTCAGTCGGAAATAAAGATCTTCACGGAAGTTTCCCTGCTTTATTTCTTCTTCGAGATCACGGTTTGTAGCGGCAATCAGTCGAAAATCAGATCTGGAAACCTTCGTTTCTCCCATTTTGATAAACTCTTTGGTTTCCAGTACACGAAGCAGTTTTGCCTGAAGCTCAATCGGCATTTCTCCGATTTCATCCAGAAATAGGGTTCCGCCATTGGCTTCTTCCACCAGTCCTTTTTTATCTTTTACTGCTCCTGTAAAAGCTCCGGTTTTATGCCCGAAAAGTTCGCTTTCCAGAATTTCTTTGCTGAAAGCGGAACAGTTGATGGCTACAAAATTATTTTTCTTTCTGTCGCTGCCTTCATGAATGGCATTCGCAAAAACTTCCTTTCCGGTTCCGGTTTCGCCCGTCAGAAGAACGGTTGCATCCGTTAACGCTACTTTTTCTGCCAGTTTCTTTGCCTGATTAATGGAAGGCGAATTTCCGATAATTGTTTCAAAACCTTTTGAAGAAGAACTTTTCTGGATGATTTTCGACCTGTTATCTTTTGCTTTTTCTAAAGATTTATAAACCAGCGGAATGATCTTATCATTATCATCACCTTTCACCAGATAATCGTAGGCTCCGTTCTTCATTGCCTGAACTGCATCCGTAATATTTCCAAAAGCCGTCATCAGAATAATTTCCAGATGAGGATATTTGGTTTTGATGGATTTTACTAAATCTACTCCGAAAGCATCGGGAAGCCTTACGTCACTCAGCACGACATCAAATTCATACTGTTCGAGCATCGTCATCGCAGAACGTGCAGTGGAAGCTTCTTTTACGTTAAAATTTTCTTGGGAAAGGATCATTCCTAATAGTTTCAGGAGCTTGATCTCGTCATCGATGATGAGGATGTTTCCTTGCATGGTGTTGTAATTTGGAAAACTGATGCAAACTTAAATATAAAATGCGAATCTTAATCATAGATTTTAATATTTATAAAATGGAAGGATTCTTTTTTGATTGCTTACATTTGTATTCATTCTATTTTTAAGGGTGAAAAATGAAGTTTATGATTGATAAAAAATTCAGGGAAGAAATTCATACAGATAAAAATAACTACGAATATATCACGGTTTCCAATGACGAAAATGGAGTGAGAATTTACACTTTAAAAAATGGTTTAAAGGTTTTTCTTGCCCAAAATTCTGATGCTCCAAGAATCCAGACTTATATTCCTGTGAGAACAGGAAGCAATAACGACCCTTCTGATAATACAGGTTTAGCACATTATCTGGAACACATGATGTTTAAAGGAACCTCTAAATTAGGAACTCAAAACTGGGAAAAGGAAAGTGAATTATTAGATCAGATTTCAGATTTATACGAACAGCATAAAGCTGAAAATGATCCTGAAAAAAAGAAAGAAATTTACCGCAAAATAGATGAAGTTTCTCAGGAAGCCAGTCGGTATGCCATTGCGAATGAATATGATAAGGCAATTTCTTCTTTAGGTGCAAGCGGAACCAACGCACATACATGGTTCGATGAAACGGTTTACAAAAATAACGTTCCGAACAATGAGCTTGAAAAATGGCTGAAAATCGAGAAAGAACGTTTTTCTGAACTGGCCTTAAGGCTTTTTCATACCGAACTGGAATCTGTTTATGAAGAATTCAACAGAGCACAGGACAACGATTCGCGTCTGGTGAATTATGAGCTGATGGATGCTCTTTTTCCTACGCATCCCAACGGACAGCAAACCACTTTAGGAAAGGCAGAACATCTGAAAAATCCTTCCATGAAGGCGATTCATAAATATTTTGATGAATATTATGTTCCGAACAATTATGCTATGGTTTTGGTGGGAGATCTTGATTTTGAAAATACGATTCAACTTGTTGATCAATATTTTGGAACCATTCCCTACAGAGAGCTTCCGAAAAAAACGCCCATTATCGAAAAACCGATTACGGAAATTATAAAACGAACAGTAAAAAGTCCCACAACGCCGAGAGTACAGTTGGCTTGGAGAACAGAAAGTTACGGCACAAAAGAAGCAATGTTGGCGGATGTAGTGGTAAATATTCTGAGCAACAGGGGAGAAGCAGGATTGCTGGATCTGAATATCAATCAGACTCAAAAATTACTGTGGGGACAGGCGTATTCAGTAGGTCTGAAACAGTACGGGTATTTTTCCATCGTTGCCGTTCCGAAAGAATCACAGACTTTGGATGAAGCCAGAGATTTGGTTCTGGAGCAGATTGAACTGGTTAAAAAAGGAGAATTTCCTGACTGGATGCTTCCTGCGATTATCAACGATTTTAAAATTCAGAGGATGAAAGCACTGGAAACCGCAGACGGATTG
>NZ_JBBCQL010000169.1:0-9953 GCF_037149975.1 Chryseobacterium sp. VD8
TGCATTTAATCCCACCAAAAAGAAGGCGGCCGGAACGTGGTATTTTGACAATACGTCTAAAACCTGCGGAGTGTAGGTTTCATCAGGACCGTCATCAAAAGTTAATACCAGTTCTTTCTGTGGAGCTTCTCCGTATTTTTTAACTTCATAAGAACTGGGATAGGTTATATAATTTTCATCGGTGATGATTTTTTCTTTGGGATCAATCTCAAGAGCAATTTTCCCGTCGTGAGGTGTATTCAGAACGTCCAAAACTTCGCCGTCACCAATGTAATCGACCATGGTCTGACCTTTTACATTTTCAAGACTTTTTAAATTTAATTTTGATAAACCTGCAAACGTAAGATCTCTATCGTAAAAGTTCCAGATGCGGCTGTCTTCACTTCCCAGTCTCCAGAGCGCTGTTCCGGCAAGAGGATATTCGGCAGAGAAACGCATCGTATTAAAAATAGAAGCAGCATCGTTAAAAAATACGGTATGTGTATTGTTTTTTGAATCTGTATAGGAATAATTTAAGTTAAAGGTATTGTCGTCGAAATTAATGCTCGCTTTACTTGCACTCGCTTTGGTAATTGCCTGCATATACGTTACGGAAACATTCTGCTCCTTGTCTGTACTCCAGTCGTAGCCATAAGCTCCCAATCCTAAAATAATTTTATTCGGTGAAGTTTTTGCCAGAATTTTTCCGGTTTGTGCTTCGATCCATTTCTGAGAAGAAACAGGTCCCGCGTCACTGTCCAGTGCATATTCATCATACGCCATTAATACAAAATAATCTACATAAGGATTCAGTCTCTGGATATTGTAATCGTCATTATCCGTCATGATATCCATAGAAACCAATAATTTATTCTGCTTAAATGTTTCGGAAAGCTCTTTCATGAAAGCGATCAGGTTTTCATCAGAATCCAGATTCATATCTTCAAAGTCGATATTGATTCCTTTAAAATTGAGTTTCTGGCATTGAAGCGTTAATTTCTGAATAAGCTGGGTTCTTTTTTTAGGATCTTTCAATACTTTTCCCAGACCTTCAGAATGGAATTCCTGTTCAAAATTATTACTGAGAATCGGCATTGCCGCAACTCCTGTTCTTTTAATAACTTTATAACCGGCAGGATCTACATTGGTTTTAAGATCACCGGTTTTCGGATCAAGGAAAAACCATTCCGGAAAAACAAGATTGATGTGTCTGATATTTCTTTTTAAAGACATTAAAGACTGCGGATCCCATGCCACATAAAATGCAGAACGTATTCCGCCCGGAAACTGCGCCCAGTTTCTGTTTTGGTTTTTAAGTCTTTCGGCTCTTGCTTTTTCAATTTTAGCAAGGTTGGTGTGCATTGTTTTTTCGGAAATGAAACTTCGGAATCCTTTATATTCTTTAGAAATTTTGTTCTCCTGAAGATAAGGTCTATTTGCTGTTATAACCGCTTTGTAATCTTCTTTAAAGGGGATTTTGGGACTTCTGTCCAATTTCATCATAAGACCTAATGCCAGAAAAAGCAGGATGGCTACGAAGATAAAAATCCGGCTTCCCCACTGAACGTTTCTCCAGCGTTTTTTACTGTCGGTCTGAAAAATCTGCTTTGAGTTTTCCACGATTTTGATATTTTTCTCACTAACGTCAAAAACCGTGAAAAACCTATACAGAATTAATTAAAAAAAAATTAAAAATTTATAAGATTACTGATTGTTTACCAGGACAGCCACCAAATCCTGAATAACTTTCTGCGATACAAAGTGCATGAAATCCTGTCTTTCCAGATGTGGCATATATAATCTTGAAGTCACTTCCTTATCGTGGATTCTTATGGTGTAAAAAACAGTTCCGACCTCTTTTCCGTCCTCCCCTTTTCCGGGACCTGCAACTCCGGTTGTAGACAAAGAAATATCGGTATGAAATAATTGCTGACAGCCTTCTGCCATTTCTGCCGCAACCTGATCGCTCACAACAGTAAATTCTTCTACGGTTTCTTTTTTTACTTTTAGAATATCGGTCTTTTTTTCTGTAGCATAAGAAACAATTCCGCCGAGGAAATATTTCGAACTTCCTGAAACAGAAGTAATCATTTTTGCGAGTTCGCCTCCGGTACAGCTTTCGGCAGTAGAAAGTGTAAGCTTTTTCTCTGTTAAAATATCGGCAAGGATTTTTTCTATTCTATCCTGCGAAGTGGCGATTACATGATCTTTTACCAAAGGAAGGAGCTTTTTAATTTCTTCCTCAAGTTGCTGTTTCAGAATGTTTTCATCTTCTCCGCTTGCAGTAAGTCTCAGTTTTACACGGGTTCCCACAGGAAGATAGGATAAAGAAAGATTTTCCGGCAAGGCAAGCTCCCAGTTTTCAATTGTATCTGCAAGAACACTTTCCGGAATTCCGACTACGGAAACAATTCTCGTGGAAAGATAATGCAGACTGAATTTATCTTTTAAATAAGGAACAATCTGATCTTTAATTAAAGGTTTTACTTCATAAGGAACTCCGGGAAGACTGAAAAGGAGTTTTCCGTTCTCTTCCATCATCATGCAGGGCGCAGTTCCGAAATGGTTCTGGAATACTTTGGATTTCGTAGGAACAAAAGCCTGTTCGCGGTTTCTTTCAAGAATTTCTGTTCTTCCGCGTCTTTCCATGTACGCTTTAAGATGGGCAAAAGTTTCTTCATCCAGAGCGATTTCATCATTGAAAAATTCAGCGATGGCTTTTTTGGTTTTATCGTCTCTTGTAGGACCTAAACCTCCGGTTGTAATGATGATATCTCCCAGTTCAAAAGCAGATGTTATGGTCTTTTTAATTATTTCAATCTGGTCTGAAATGGTAAAAATCTGTACCACTTTTATCCCAATATTTTTCAGTTCGGCAGCAATAAAGTTAGAATTGGTGTCTACAGTGCTTCCTGAAAGGATTTCGTCACCAATAGTGATCAGAACGGCATTTTTCATATAATAGGTAGAAAAAAATTTCTTTACAAATGACGGAAATTTCCCTGTGACGGGCAATATAAATTGATTTTTTCTATTTTTGGATAAAATTGTTTAAAACTATCATTCAATATGTCTAAATATGATGATGCTTCATGGCATTACGGCAGCGATTTTCCTGAAGAACTTCCAATAAAAAACGGCGCAACACACACCGGAATGTTTCTGAACTGGTGTATCAATAACGATTTAATATCGGAAGAATTTAAAGAAGATCATAAAGAAGATATTCAAAGTTTAAAAAGAAGAGAAATTACAGGCGCTGAATTCATCATGGATTTCATGGACGGAAAATTTTCTGAATATGATCTGAACGAAACAGGAAATGCTTTTGCACAGGATTATTACAAAGACGACACAGATTTCGGAAACCGGTTCAGCTCTTTCGCAGATGATTATGTGAATTTATTCGATACAAAAGCGGAAGAGAATGATTACGAATATGAAACATTTTATCACATCGAAGATACATACGAAAATTACGATCTGATGAAACAGGTTATCGATTATCGTTTTGAAGAGTGGAAAGAATATAAAGGATTGGTTTAAAATAAATATCAGTAAACTTGTCTAAACTTTTTTAATGCAAAAGATGCAAAAGATTGTTACACTTTAGTTGTTTAAGTTGAATCCTTAAATGGAAAAAAGAGCACATAAGTTAAAAAAAATCAAAGATTTTTTCTTTTTGCTGACTTTTCAAATACTTTAAATAAATCCAATGAAGTCTTTTGTGTATCTTTTGCGGGTAAATTTAAAATGATTATCCGTTATTGATCATAATGCTTAATTTTCACGCGAAGAATCGCTAAGATTCTTTTATATACCAACTGTTTTTAAGTTCGCAAAGGTGCTTCGACAGGCTCAGCATAAACTATTCACTCAGCGAAGAACTCAAAGGTTTTCTAATGATGACAAATTACGGACAATCATTAAATTTAAAATGAGTTTAAACTTAGTTTTAAACTGTACTACTTTCAACTCTGCTCAGATGTTTTTTCTTGAAAGCGGAAGGCGTTTCTCCGATGTATTTTTTGAATAATTTATTAAAATAAGAAAGACTTTCAAAACCTACCTGAAAACAGACTTCTGTAACACCGTGATTTTGCAGCAATAAAAGTTTTGCCTGATTAATCCTGTAATTGTTTACAAAATCTGTAAACGTCATATTGGTCTGCTTTTTAAAATAGCGGCAGAATGCGGGAGTACTTAAGTTCACGTTTTCTGCGATAATATTTACATTTGGGTTCTGATCATAATTTTCATGAATATAATCGTAAATGGTTCCCATCCGGATTTTATCATTTAAGAACCATTTGATTCGGGTGTCTTCGCTGTTCAGTTCTTTTACTTCTTCCGACTCTGCAAGAATCTGTAAAATTTCGATCAGCCCGACAAAAGCATGAAAGGAATTTTCGTTTTTTATCTGGTGTAGTTTTTCAACGACTGTTTTTTTGGTTTGTCCTGAGAAAGATAATCCCAGATAAGACCGTTCCAGCAGTTTTTTAATGTTTTCAAATTCTGGAACGGGCATAATGTATTCCTGAAGAAAATTTTCGCGCATCTGCAAAACCATCTGTCTGTATTCGGTCTGAATTTTATAATCAAAATTAAGATGAGGAACATTAGCACCTATTAAAAGCAGATCGCTGTCTTTAAAATCTGAAATATTTTTACCGACATGGCGGATTCCGTTGCAGGCTTGTACATATACAAGCTCGATTTCCGGATGATAATGCCAGTAGAAACAGTTTTTAAGAGATGGCGAAAACAGCTTAAAAGATTTCCCCTCTTCAAATTCAATATTTTCTTTCTGAATTTTCATTATGTTCTCTTTTGATTAATATTCAATTCAAAATTAATTAAAAAAGTTAATACAGAGCAAATATGAGTCATTACTGTTAAAGTATAAATGATTATTTCTATCGAATTTTGCATTTTCGAAAGAGATCGTGAATTAGTTACCCAAAAAATTACAATTAAAAGGAATTACAATGAAGATTGATAAAAGAATAATACCGCTCGCCATCGGAGGTCTGGGAATCGGAACCACCGAGTTTACTATAATGGGCTTGCTTCCCGATATGGCAAAAAGTCTGCAGATCAGTATTCCTGAAGCCGGACATCTCATCTCGGCTTATGCTTTTGGAGTAGTTGTGGGAGCACCGATCCTTATTGGATATTCTGTAAAGTTTCCACCTAAAAAAGTGCTGATTGTTTTGATGATGATCTTCACTCTGTTCAATGCATTATCAGCAATTGCTCCCGATTATAATACGATGATGATTATCCGTTTCCTTTCCGGACTTCCGCATGGAGCATTTTTTGGAGTGGGAACCGTGGTTGCCACGAGATTAGCGGCAAAAGGTAAAGAAGCATTCTATATATCGCTGATGTTTACAGGACTTACGATTGCGAATCTTGCGATGGTTCCGCTGGTAACATATATCGGTCATGCATTTCACTGGAGATGGTATTTCGCCATTGTTGCTGTGATCGGGTTATTTGCCTTATTATTTTTAAAACTCTGGCTTCCGATACTTGAAACCAATGAAGACACTCACTTCATGGAAGAAATGAAATTTCTGAGGAAAAAGCAGTCATGGATGGTTTTAATGATTACTGCGATTGGTTTTGGAGGATTATTTACCTGGTTCAGTTATATTACACCTTTAATGACCATTGTTTCAGGAATTAAAGAAAACCAAATGGCTTACGTAATGATTCTCGCGGGAGCCGGAATGGTTGTAGGAAATTTAGTCGGCGGATATTTGTCTGACAGACTAAGCCCTGAAAAGACCTGTGTTTTATTACTATTTTTAATGATGAGTTCTTTAGTAGGTGTATTTTTTCTTTCAGAATATCAAACTATATCGTTAGTTCTTACCTTTGTTTGCGGCGCACTGTCGATGTCGGTTGCTGCACCCATTAATATAATGATGATGAAAGCCGCACCTAAAAGCGAGATGATGGCTGCAGCTTTTATGCAGGCCGGATTTAACTGTGCGAATGCTTTGGGCGCGTTTTTGGGAGGTATTCCTTTAGAAAATGGTTATTCCTTCAATTATCCATCTTTGGTAGGCGTTGGAATGACGTTAATCGGACTTATTATTGCCTTCAGATATAAACAATTATACAGCCTGGAAAAAGCTGAAGAAAAAGAAATAACAACCGAATGTATTTCCTGCGAACAATAAAAGAATCGGCAGTTTCCTCCGGAAACTGCCGATTTTCATAATTTTTAAACTTTTTAGAATTTAAATGTGCATCCGCAAACGCTCATTTTACCTTCTACAACAGTAGTCCATTGTCCGTTCCATCTTCCTCCGTAAGACGCACAGATTGATGGGCAAACTTCTTTAGCATCTTCGTCGCTCCAGATTGGACCGGCCAAAACATCTAAAGTATACTCTGAGTCTCCTGTAGGCTGAGTATTAAGCTCAACTTCGATAACGCTCATCTGTGCTTCCACAATGGTAGACCATTGTCCTGTAAATTTTCCTAAATGTGCGGCTGCAATTCGTCCGCCTAATTTTTGTGCTTCGTCATTGCTCCAAAGTGGTCCCGCAATGATGTTGATTTTGAATATTGACATGATTTTTAGTTTTTTGTTTGTTTAACATTACAAATGTAGTCACAATAATGAGAAATATTTCAAGTAGAATATACCAAATTGATTATTAAGTATTTATACTTAAAATCTGATTTCTGAAAAATAAAAAAGACTGCCTTAAAAGACAGCCCTCCGTTGTTTTTATAATAAGCAGATTACGCTTCTACTTCATTCCCGTTTTTGCACCAGTACAACGCATTGTAAAGGTTACCTTTCGGGAAGGATTTGAATTCTCCCGGCATCAGTACACTGAAAATTTCTGTGAAATTCTGTACATGCTGATTGTCGGTAAGAATAGCCGCCCTATTCCATTTG
This sequence comes from Chryseobacterium sp. VD8, assembly GCF_037149975.1. Classification (NCBI taxonomy): domain Bacteria; kingdom Pseudomonadati; phylum Bacteroidota; class Flavobacteriia; order Flavobacteriales; family Weeksellaceae; genus Chryseobacterium; species Chryseobacterium sp. VD8. The sequence goes on from NZ_JBBCQL010000169.1 coordinate 6,902, forward strand.
GTAAGATTCTTCAATCCGAGAAGAGCGTCTTCAAGCCATGCACCGGCTGTAAAATTATTCAGATCTGTGTCAAGATACATCAGATAATTCAGTTCTCCAAACTGCTCAATCTTTGCTTTCACTCTTGGAAAAACAAGATTTTCAAAGTCCTCTTTCGTCACTTCTCCTGTTGCATTAAAAGCTGCAACATTTTCCGGAGCCTCTGGAATAATCGTTATCATATTTTTATTTTTATTGTGGTTTGATGGGACGGTGAAAACAAATATTAAACCAATATTAATGTTAAATGAATAAAAGGTGTAATTATTGTTAATTTAGAAAAAAATAATACAATGGATCTTAAATCTAACGAACCTTTCTGGCTTTTAAAAAACGGATTGATTGCTTCCTATCCTTCATTGAAATCTGATGAAGAATGTGATGTGCTGATTATCGGCGGCGGAATTACCGGAAGCCTGATTGCCCATCAGATGATTTCCGACGGATATAAAACGATTCTTATCGACAAGCGTGAGATCTGCAACGGCAGTACTTCTGCAACAACTTCCATGCTGCAGTATGAAATTGATGCTCCTCTTTATGAACTTATTGAAAAAATAGGAAAAAATGGAGCTGTAGCAAGTTATAAGGCATGTTCGGATTCCATTGATAAGCTTGAAAAATTAACCGATGAAATTAAGTCGGATTCGGGATTTAAAAGAAAAAAATCGCTGTATTTTGCCTCAAAGAAAAAGGATGTTGTATGGCTGAAGAAAGAATTTAACGCAAGGAAAGACGCCGGTTTCAATGTAAAATGGCTTGAAAGTGATGAGGTTTCAAAACAATTCGGATTTGAAAATACTTTTGGCGGAATTGTATCTGAACAGGGAGCCAGTATTGATGCTTTTAAATTTGCCCACGAACTGTTTAAACTGAATGTAAGCAAAGGTTTACAAATTTTTGATAAAACAGAAATGACCAGTGTTAAATATTTCAGAGGTTTTAATACAGTAACGGCTGATTCGGGTTTTAAAATAAGGGCTAAAAAAGTAATCTACTGCATCGGTTATGAAAGTAAAAATCTTATCAAAGAACATTTTGTGAATTTAAAAAGCACCTATGCCATTGTTTCTGAAATTGATAAGAAAAAATTTAAAAACATCAGCAATACTCTGGTCTGGAATACCGATGAACCTTATATGTATATGCGGACAACGGATGACGGGAGAATGCTGATCGGCGGCGGTGATGAAGATTTTTATGATGCTAAAAAACGGGATTCTCTTTTAAATAAAAAAGAAAAGGAGATTTTAAAAACATTGAAGAAAATAAAGCCCGATTATCATTTCTACACAGATTTTGTCTGGACAGGAACATTCGGGGAAACCAAAGACGGACTGCCCTACATCGGAACACATAAAGATTTTAAAAACTCTTATTTTGTTCTTGGTTTCGGAGGAAACGGAATTACGTTTTCCGTGACGGGGATGGAAATGGCTTCTCTATTCATGAAAGGTAAGAAGCATCTGCTTTCAAAGTATTTTCAATTTGGAAGATGATTTCTGAATTTTTCATGGTTTCGGCGGAGGCTTCGCCTCCGCCGAAACCATGAAAAAATCCGGTGCAAATCTGCACCGGATCACCACACTCAAAATATTTGTTGTCGGAACTTTGAAAACAACATTTATTCTTCATTCAACTTTAATGGTTATCAGTTTTTAATCACTTCTGATATTTAAATTTAATTTCTTCTGATAATGAGTTACAGAGTATAACCATTTTTCTTTGCCAATTCCAAAACAGACTTTTCAATCGCTTTTCCCAAATCATCCGCTTCAGAATTTCCGCGTTTTTTCATTTCAGCATCAATGAAATCCTGTCTTTTCTTGGATAATTCTTCAATTTCTCTCTGAATTTTTTGTCTCTCGGCTGATTTTTCGGCAACGGCTTTTTTAATGTCCTCTTTGCTTTTTCCTTTCAATTCAGCAGGAAGCTCTTCCGCTTTTACGTCCGACATGAAGTTTACATCCTTTTCAGCGCGGTCTACCAAATCCCAATGATCGTTTTTATAGGCATTTTTCTTGGATTTTGCAACCGTTCTTTCCACGGCGTTGGAAACCGACTGCACTTCGGCATTTTTATCCTGAAGCATCTGTTTGGCTTTAAATTCCGAACCGTGACTTCCGTAATAAATGTAGGTGTCATTCAGCTTGGCGTTGCATTCCGAAATTCTGACATCGTAAGGTGTTTTTATATAAATTACTTTCTGGTCGCTGTCGATATTGAAATATTTCCCTTCTCCCAAAGAAGCGCCGTTTTGCCAGAAAGTCTGTATTCCTTCATCACGGCTGCCACAGAAAATCGTGTTGGTGTAAATATTCTTTCTTTTGGCAGTAGGAATCACTTCTTTATAACTGATTTTTCCCTGATCGAAAGGCTCGTTTCCCGCAATATAGATCAGTTTCATGCTTTGGTTATTGTCATCCCATTTCAGGTTCATCGAGGCATCACGGATTACCGCTCCGCAATATTCACTTCCGCCGTTGGTTCTCAAAGCAAACAGTTTTTCCGAAACCAGATCAAGATCCTGCGTTAAAGGAGTTACCTGTCGGATGTAATTTTCATCTCGTAAACCATCATTTCCGTATTCATACAAAGCAATTTCCACTTGGGGCGCTTTACCGTTGTATTTTAAGGTCGTTAAAGTATTTACGATATTCCAGAGTCGGGATTTCGCCTGATCGATCAGTCCGTCCATGCTGTTGGAAGTGTCGAGAAGCAATGCTACCTGAATTTTATTTTCTTTGATACTCGTTTCTGAAGGTTTATCAACATTCTGAACCACTGTTCTCTGAACCGCCGGTTCTTTATATTCAAATTTTGAGTTTTGTACCCCGAATAAAGCGGCGGTTCCGGCTGCTAATGTTAAAATTTTAAAAGCTGTCATGATTTTGTGTTTTAAAGGATTTCGTATTTTGTTTTGATGCTGTATTTCAGCTTGATATTATCAATGTTTTCAAAAGAGTAATCTACATTAGAATCTGCTGCTTCCAGTTGGATATTGGATGTTTTT
>NZ_JBBCQL010000170.1:0-9887 GCF_037149975.1 Chryseobacterium sp. VD8
CAGAATTCAGGAACTGCTTTTTCATCGGCAATCACAAGAACTTCACTCGGTCCGGCAGGCATATCAATGGCAATATTGTAGTTTTGCGCATATTCTTTAGCGGCTACAACATACTGATTTCCCGGCCCGAAAATTTTATAAACATTCGGAATGCTTTCGGTTCCAAAAGTCATTGCTGCAATTGCCTGAGCGCCTCCTGTCTTGAAAATCTGCGTTACTCCGCACAATTTTGCCGTATATAAAATGGCAGGATTTACATTGCCGTTTTTATCGGGTGGCGTACAGAGAATAATTTCTTTACAACCCGCTAACTGAGCCGGAATGGCAAGCATTAAAACCGTAGAAAATAACGGGGCTGTTCCTCCCGGAATATAAAATCCTACTTTTTCAATAGCTCGGTTTTCTCTCCAGCAAACTATTCCTTTTGTCGTTTCTATTTTTTCGATTGTAGGAATTTGTGAAGCGTGAAACTTGGTAATATTTGATTTTGCTTCCTTAATGGCTGTTTTCAGTTCTTCACTGATCAGATTTTCAGCGGTTTCAATTTCTTCTTCAGAAATTTTAATGTTGTTTATTTCAGCGGAATCAAATTTTTTAGCAAAATCAATCAGCGCCTGATCTCCGTTGTTCTTCACTTCATCGAAAATTCCGGCAACGATTTCTGTTAATCTTTCTCTTTTTATAACGGGTCTTTTTGTTAATTCAGACCATTTTTCCCTTTCAGGATATCTTTCTACTTGCATATTAAATCACCATTTTATCGATTGGAATTATTAAAATATCCTGCGCTCCTTTATCTTTCAGTTCATCAATCACTTCCCAGAAACGCGCTTCGTCTATCACGGAATGGATGCTGCTCCAACCTTCTTCTGCCAACGGAATCACCGTCGGACTTTTTAGCACAGGAAGCGCTTTTGAAACTTCTCCGATCTTGTCGTTCGGAACGTTCATGAGAATATATTTTGAATTTTTTGCTTTAAGAACGGCTTTAATTCTGAAGAGAAATTTTTCAAGAATTCTGGTTTTTTCTTCATCCAGTCTGAATGTTTTTGCCAGAACGGCTTCAGAAGTAAGAATGGTAACGGTTTCTCTTAATCCGTTTTTGAAGAGGGTGCTTCCTGAGCTTACAATATCGCAGATTCCGTCGGCAAGACCAATGTTCGGTGCGATTTCTACAGAACCTGAAATGATGTGAATGTCTGCAGAAATATTGTTGTTATCCAAAAAGTTTTTCAAGGTATTCGGATAAGAAGTGGCTATTTTTTTCCCCTGAAAATAGGAGATGTCATCGGTTTCAATTTCTTTCGGAACTGCCAGAGAAACTCTGCATTTTGAAAATCCTAAAGGCTGAACGATTTCAATTTTTTTCTGTTTTTCTACCAGAAGATTTTCTCCTACAATGGCAATATCCACCACTCCGTCTTCCAGATACTGAGGAATATCTGAATTTCTTAGATACATGATTTCCATCGGGAAATTTTCTACGGAAACTTTTAACTGGTCTTTTCCGTTATTAACGAAAATACCGCAGTCTTTTAAGAGCTGAAGAGATTCTTCGTAAAGACGACCGCTTTTCTGTATGGCTATTTTTAATTTACTCATTTCACTTTTTTGTTGTGTCTGAGTAAAAAGATGGTTTGGAAATAAATTGCCCTGGATGAATTTAGAAATAAAAAACCGCCTGTTTACTCAGACGGTTTTAATTATTTTGATTTTTAACATAAGTACATATCAATCAATTCCGTCTTAGCAGAGATGATGATGATAATGATGTACTGTTAAAAAATTCGGTTTCATTGTTGAAAATTGTGGTACAAATGTAGGGCTTATTTTTAAACTGCCAAAAAATTTACGAAATAATTTTTCGGTAAAAGTTCATCAGGTTATTGGCAATTGATTCGTCATTGAACTGCTGAACAAAGTCAAAACCTTTATCAGCACGACGTTTTCGTTCGGATTCATTGTCCCATAAAAATTTAATTTTAGACTGGATATCAAGATGATTTTCCGGATCTACATAGACGGAATCTGGACCGCCCGCTTCGGGAAGACAGCTTGTATTGCTTGTAATAACTACTGTTTTTGAAAATAATGCTTCGATGACGGGAATTCCGAAGCCTTCGAAAAAGCTTGGATAAACGAAAATATCGGCAAGTTTGTAGATTGCAGCGAGTTCATCCATGGAAACTCCTTCGAGAAACTGCACGCTGATTTTATGCTGCTGTACAAACTGTTCTACTTTCCTGAAATATTTTGTTTTTTTGCCGACAACCACAAGTGGAATATTCGTGTCTTTCAATGCTTTTACTACATTGAGAAGATTTTTACGTTCTTCGATGGTTCCGACATTGAGAATGAATTTTTCCGGAAGACTGTATTTTTCTTTGGTTTTCTGAATGAATTCTTCGGACTGCTGTTCTTTAAACGCTTTATGGCATCCCTGATAAATGACTTCGATCCTCGATTCGGGAACTTTTAAAAACTGGATAATATCGCGCTTGGTCTGTTCTGAAATGGCAATGATTTTATCGGCAGAATTCGCAGCTTTCCTAAATTTCCAGAAGTGAATTTTACGGTCGAAAAAAGAATAATATTGCGGATATCTTTCAAAAATAAGATCGTGAATGGTGACAATTTTTTTGATAGGTTTTTTATCCCATTTTAAAGGCAATTCGCCGGATAATCCATGGAAAATATCGGCGCTCTGTTTTTGGGCATCCTTCCCCATTTTAAACTGTCGGGACATTTTTCCTTTGGAAGTTTCCACAAAATGAACGTTGGAGTTTTCTAAAATATCAGAACCTCTTTCCGATTTGTTTTTGTTGAGCAGAATGTATTCGTTTTCAGGGAAATACTTTGCTAAAATCCTAACGAGATCGCGGGAATAATTCCCTAAACCGGAAGTGTTGTGAAAAAATCTTTTGGCATCAAATGCTATCTTCATGGCTGTATTTGTTTTTGAAATTCCTGAAATGTTCCGAATGAATAATTTTTACTTTTTAACCACGAAACAAATTCATCAAATCTTTCTATCATATCATCTCCGGAATTTTTTACGGTAAAACCGGGTAATTTAAAGGCTTCATCTTTTATTTCGGCGAATTCCCACGGATGAAAGTAGATGTTGAGATATTTATCTTTTTTCAAAACGTCTGAAGCCAGTTTTTTGTAGAAAAACAATGGAAAATTGTGAAAACTCAGCCAAAATAACGGGATTCTGAAGTTGGGTGAAACGGAAGCCGGAATCTGCACTACTTTTCCTTCGTTAAAATAAGTTCTCGATATTTTTAAATTATTATATCTTCCGGGAAGATAGGTGGGATTGATGGAGGAATTGTAAGAGTATCCTGCGTTTTCCACGGCATTTTTGCTTACAGGCATCATTCTTGGCATTCTGAGTCCTGTAACCTGCGTTGAAAACAGTTCTTCGAGCCGTTCTTTGGATTCTTTAAGGTGTTTTTCTTCAAAGTCTGAATGAAACCATGTGTGAGAAGCCAATTCGTGGCCTTCATTTAATAATCTTCGGATAAGATCTCTGCTGTTTTCTGCAAAAACTACGGTTGAAAAGAACGTTGCTTTTGCATGGTGTTTTTTGAGAATATCTAAAATTCTTTCGACACCTTTCTGTGAAATTGAGATTTGCTGTTCAAAGGAAATTTCTCCTTTGTATTCGAATGGCATATCAAATTCCTCGATGTCAAAACTTAATAAAACCATTTAAAAATTTTTATTTTTGATGATATAATTGGGTCTTTCTTTCACCTGTTTGAAAATTTTGCCTAAATAAATTCCCATAATTCCTAAAATAATCAGTTGCAGACCGCCAAAAAATACGATGGTCATAATTAATGAAGCCCAACCTGAAATTTCTGTTTCTGCCACAAAGGAATAAATGACGTACAAACCATATCCGACAATTGAAAATGCTGAAAAAAGAAATCCTAAATAGGCTGCAATATATAATGGTTTTACACTGAATGCCGTAATTCCCGTAAATGCAAAAGTGATCATTTTCTTGAGGTTATAGCTGCTTTCGCCTGAAAGTCTTTCATTGGCTGTAAATTCAATTCCGGTCTGTTTAAAGCCCATCCAACTGGTTAAACCCCGTAAAAAGAGGTCATCCTCGGTGAAAGTTCTCATTACTTCGACCGCATTCGCATCCATCAGTCTGAAATCTGATCCGCCTCCTTTTGTTAAATTAACATCGGATAAGCTCGACAGGATTTTATAAAAAAAGTCGGACGTTTTTCTTTTAAAGTAGGAAATCTGCTTCGGATAGGTTCGAATCGTGAAAACAATATCGTAGCCTTCTTCCCATTTTTTAATCATTTCCGGAATCATTTCGGGAGGATGCTGCAGATCGCCGTCCATGGAAATGACTGCATTTCCGAAAGCATTATCCATTCCTGCTCTTACGGCGGGTTGATGTCCGAAATTACGTGAAAATTCAATAAATTTTACTTCGTCATATTTTGCGGAAAGTTCTTCGAGCTTCTGCTGGGTTTTGTCGCGGCTTCCGTCGTTCACGAAAATAATTTCAAAGCCGTAATCATCCAGTCCATCAAAAACTTCTTTAATTTTCTGATGTACCAAAACCACGTTTCCTTCTTCGTTATGCGCAGGAATTACAATTGAAATTTTTTTCATAATCAGTTCAGGCTATAGTCTTTTTCGAAGTCTTTTGTTACCAGTTCATAAATGATCCTGAACCAGACAACGATGCAAGGTAAAGCTTTTAGAGAATATTTAACAATATAATTCTGTTTAATAAATTTCGGAAATAAGTCTGATGGTGAAAAACAGGTGAGAATAATTACAAAAATGAGCATAGCATAGACAAGCGGTGTTCTTTTTTTCTGAAGGAAAAACCAGATCATCACTCCCGCTACTGCAATAATGTACGTTGGAGATTCTGATCCTGAACTGAACAATACTAAAAAAAGAAGTGTTGAGGCTAGAATCATCAATTGATATGCATAATTCTTATATTGATTAATCCTCACATACGGCAAAAAGAACAAGGGCGCTCCGAAAGCCATAAAAGTAAGGTTGGAAATTGAAGCATCCTGCAAAATTCTTCTTACAAATCCCATTAGAGAAATGTCCTGATAAGAATCCAGACTTTGATTGAGCCCGTTTTTTTCAGCCAAGGCATTGAACCAGTCTGTATAGCTTTGTACAACAAACTGTGGGCTGGAAATTGCCATCGGTAATACAAAAAATAAAACCGCAACTGCAATTCCGGACAGAATAAATTTGAGTTTGTTTTTGATGAAGAAAAACTGCGAAAGTCCCAAAATTCCGTACAGTTTTACAAATACTCCGACTAAAATGGCAGTAGCAGACTGTACTTCTTTTTTTTCATAAATAAAAATGGCAGACAGCATAAGCAATCCTACCAAAGCAATATTGAACTGAAGACTTACCGCTGCCGTAATATATTCCTGAAGACAAAGCAGTGCAAAAAGTGCTTTTTTAGCATCAGAAAACGGAAGTTTGTAAATGGCAAACAGGAAAATGGCTGCGTTGGCAACGTTCCATAAAGAAATTCCAAGCCAATCGGGAATCAAAGCAAAAGGAGCAATCAGAATACTGAAAAATATCCCGTAATGATTTGAATCTAAGTATCTTTCGGGATACTGCAGGTAGAGATTTTTCTGCTCGATGGTATTTACGAAAACATTTTTGAAGATCAGATAATTGTTAATCGCCTGTGGTCCTCTGAAATATTTGGATAACGCCGTTGCAACAGCTATAATAAGATAAACCCCAAATATGTATTTAGGGTTTAGCAATATTTTAAGAATTTTTTCTTTCAAGATGTGAGGTTTTAGTTTAAAATATTCATCTTAAACAGCAACATTATTCTCTCTCAACGCATCATTCAAAGACGTTTTTTTGTCTGTAGATTCCTTTCTTTTTCCGATAATCAATGCACATGGAACCTGATATTCTCCCGCAGGAAAGGTTTTGGTATAACTTCCCGGAATAACTACCGATCTCGCAGGAACTCTTCCTTTGATCTCAACCGGAGTTTCACCCGTTACATCAATAATTTTTGTAGATGCCGTTAAAACAACATTAGCTCCCAAAACAGCTTCTTTTTCAACATGTACTCCTTCTACAACGATGCATCTTGATCCTACGAAACAATCGTCCTCGATAATTACCGGAGCAGCCTGAAGCGGTTCTAAAACACCACCGATACCAACACCACCACTCAGGTGAACGTTTTTACCGATCTGCGCACAGCTTCCAACTGTTGCCCAAGTATCTACCATGGTTCCGGAATCTACATAAGCACCGATGTTTACGTAAGACGGCATCATAATAACTCCCGGCGCAATATAAGCTCCTTCTCTTGCGATTGCATGCGGAACAACTCTCACTCCTTTTTCAGCGTAGTTTCTCTTCAAAGGCATTTTATCATGAAATTCGAACGGACCGACTTCAATCGTTTCCATTTTCTGAATCGGGAAGTACATTACTACTGCTTTCTTCACCCACTCGTTCACCTGCCATCCGTTTTCTGTAGGTTCTGCGGTACGAAGTTCTCCTTTATCCACCAAAGAAATCACCTCTCTAATCGCCTTCTGGCTGTCTTCATTCTGCAATAGTTCTCTGTTTTCCCAGATATTTTCAATAGTTTGTTGTAACGACATGTTTATTATTTAATATTAAATTGAAAAATTATACGCTGCCAAAGATACAAAAAAGATCAGCAAAACCTTTTGAAAGTATTTTGTTTAGAATGATTTTAATATTCTGGATTCTTTAAACAATGTTTTAATTTAATTGCATAAGCCACATGCGATTTAAGCAAATCAAAATCGGCTAAAGCGGAAATTTATGATCTGTTTTAGCTAAAGCCAAGTGTATTCTTAATTATTTAAAATGTGTTAAAGCCCATTTCTATTGATGTATTAGATAGCATGAAACACTATCTTTAGAACATTGTGGCATTACAGATATCAATCCTACAAGTTTTTTATTACTATTTCTACACAGATTCTGCTCTTAAAGGAGCAAAACTCTTTTACTTTAAAAATCTTATGTTTTTAAGTTATACAATGCCTTTTTGTTTATTAAGGCAACATAAAAAAACAGTTGTAATATTTTGATTATCAGAAGGTATTGAAATTTACTTTGTTTAAAACATTGAAAAACAAAACAGCTAAACAACTTAAACTACAGAACTCTCTGCGCGTGAAGATAAGCTTTGTTCCAGTAGGTTTCATTTAAGGAAGAAATGATAACGCCTTTTGATGTGGAAGCGTGGATAAATTTGACTTCTCCGTCACTTCCGATGTCGTGAACGATCCCAACGTGCGAAACTCTGCTTCCTCCTGCTGTTGCGAAAAACAGAAGATCTCCCGGTTTTACATCTTTGATATCAATCTGAGATCCTGCTTCTGCCTGATCTGCGGATCTTCTCGGAAGTTTGAAATCATTTTCCTCAAAAACTTTTACGGTAAATCCGGAGCAATCGAAACCTGAAGAAGTGTTTCCGCCGAATTTATAAGGCGCACCTAAATATTTTTCTGCATCTTTCAGGAGTTCATTGATGGATTTTGAAATTTTCCCGTCAAATCTGGAATCGAGTTTTCTGAGGTTTTCAGATTTGGCAACGGTTTTTGTAACCGGAGGTCTTTTTACAGCATTTTTTGAACTTCCGCAGGAAATGATAAATACGGAAAAAAGCGATACAATAAATATGTTTTTAACAAACTTTTTTTTGACTAAAAATCTATCCATCATATTTCCCTGAATTTTACAATCTATACAAATATAATAAAATTATGCTTTCAAAGAGCTGAAGTAAGAAATACCACAAAAATTTTAAGACTGTTCATTTGAATGATATTATTTTTTTAAACTTAAAGAATGCGAAGTTTTCTTTTTAAAATTGTCTGTTGATTTTTAGCCTAACAAAGACATTAGATGTTTAAACTTTTTACCACAAAAGATGGAAAATATTTAAACACTTTAGTTTTTTAAGTTTAATACTTAATTGAAAAAAAAGAGCACATAAGTTAAAAAAATCAAAGATTTTTTCTCTTTGCAGACTTTTGAAATACTTTAAATAAATCCAATAAAGTCTTTTTCATATAACCGCTGCTTAAAACTTAATAAAAAAAGCCATCCCAGAAGGATAGCTTTATATTTTATATAAAAATCTTTTTATTTTGAAGTTTTAGCACCTTTCCAGGTTCCGGATCTTGTAGGCGTAGGAACGGCATTAGACCATGTTCCTGTAGCTTTTTTGTCTTCTCTTGTGAAAGTTCCTCTGAATTCGCCATCTTCAGGAAAACCGATCGTTGCAACAAGATCTCCGGATTCGCTAAGATGTCCTGAAATATAATAGTTTTCTGTTGTCTGATCAGAATGTAATGTTCCGGTTACTTTTCCGTCGGTAGCTACCACCACATTCCAGTCGCCTTTCTCGGTTCCTTCGTACGTTCCCGCCCAGGTTCCGATGAAATCATAAATCGTATCTTCATCTTTGCCACAACCAACGAATAAGAAAGCTGTTAATAAAAGTAAAAATATTTTCTTCATAGTTTACAAGTAGTTAAACAATTTTTGTGGAGGATATGGGACTCGAACCCACCACCTTTAGACTGCCAGTCTAACGCTCTAGCCAGATGAGCTAATCCCCCTCTCATTTTCTTCAAAATTCCGAAGCCGTACAAAAGTAAGTATTTAAACCACATATACAAACATTTTATTACATTTTCTTTAAAAACTGATGGAAATATCTGTAAATATTTTAGCAGAAATGAATTTTTTAAGACCAAATAAAAAACGCATACTGAAATAAATCCGTATGCGCTTTCTTTTTACTTTTATAGTCAGAGTTTATTTCCAACCGCCGCCGAGAGCCTGATAAAGTTCTACTCCGGCTTTCATTTTACTGTACTGTGCATTGGCAATATTCAATTCTGCATTTAAAGAATTGACACTGGCATTGAGTACTTCAAGATAATTCGCCATTCCGTAATTGACCAGTTCCTGGGAAAAGTTTACGGAATTTTTATAATTCACCAGTTCTTTCTGTTTTAAATCGATGTACTGATCCTGAACAGAGTACACTCTAATTGCATCAGAAACTTCTTTTCCTGCAGTAAGAATGGCTTTTCTGAAATTCAGATAGGCTGTTTCCTGATTGGCAAGGCTTACTTCGTAATTGGTTCTGATGGTTCTTTTATTCAGAACCGGCTGTGCCAAACCGCCTACAACACTTGCGAAAAGTGAATTTACACTGAATAAATGGTCAATATCCAAAGACTGAATTCCTCCGTTTCCTGTAATTTTTAATGTAGGATAAAACTGGGCTTTTGCAGAATTTGTAAGTTCAAAAGCATTCATTAAATTATATTCTGCTCTCATAACATCGGGTCTGTTTGCTAGTAATTGAGCGGGATATCCCAGTTTTACATCAATCGGAACAGTCTGGGCTGTTAGCGTAGACCTTTCAATTGCACGGGAAGGTTCTCCCAGTAAAAGGCTCATGGTATTTTCCAACAACTGAATCTGTGTATCAATATCAATCAACATGGATTTTGCATTATACACCAACGCTTCACTCTGCTGAACAGCCACTTCCGTTAAAGTTCCTGCTGTTTTCAGGGCTTTTGTAGTTTCCAAATTCTGCTCACGGACTTTGATGGTTTCTGTAATGATTCTTTTCTGCTCGTCAAAAGTCAGTAGCTGATAATATGCAGAAGCAACTGAAGCCACGAGGTCACTTTTTACCGCTTTATGTGCAGCAACCGTTCCTAAATATGACGCCAGCTGAGCTTTTTCCTGCGCCTTTAATTTTCCCCGAAGATCGGCTTCAAAACCGATGCTTGCGGTAATATCGAGCTGATTGATGTATCTTCTGT
>NZ_JBBCQL010000171.1:0-9829 GCF_037149975.1 Chryseobacterium sp. VD8
AGGAAAAAATATTAACAATGACAACTTCTCCATCTGAATTTACAATGTTTTCATAATCCGAATAGAATGGAACAGCAGGATAACTTGAAATACTATCAAACGGGTTGTAGAAATAAGGAGAACCTGAATTATAGTCTTTTTTGAATTTTTCGTGTGCAATTATTATTTCATTAAAACTTTTTATGAACTCATTGAAGTTTGATTTTTTAAGTATATCCTTTATTCTTTCAGGAATAACTTCGTATTCTATTTCATTTCTACTCTGATATTTTTCATCAACCTTTAAATAATTGTATTTACTTGTAATACTTCCATCATATATATCCTTTACAAAAAAGGTATTCTCATTTTTTAATACAATGAGTCCATTTAATGCAATATTTTTTAAGCATATATCATCCATATCAGGATACAGACGAACATTATTGTTTGAAATCCAATTAAAAAATAAAGAATCATTTGCATTTATATTTGTAAGAACATCATTTTTAAAGTGTTCTGTTCCAGATGCTTTATCTTTATCAAAAAGTAATACAATTAATAAATTTCGGTATTGTTCTAAAAATTCATTTTCACAAGTATTATTCCCCAAATTAGCTCCCGGTCTGTTAGACAAAATAAGAGTATAACTGTTTTTTGAAAAGTCTGTGTACTGAAATTTTTCTATTTTATTTATCCAATGAAATTGATGTTTATTATCACTAAATTTACCGAGTTCACTTGAAGCTTCTAATAATAATTCCCAAGAAGGACCTACATTGGCATAATCAGATTCACAAAACAATGTTAGAAATGTAATACTTTGATAATATTGTTTTAATTCTAATTCCTTCTTAAGGAAGGCAGTATTATTTTCCACTTTCCATTGTGAAAATCTTAGAAATGAATAATGAGCTAAAGAATTGAGAAAACCTTTTGTGAAATTTTGTTTTAAAATTATCTGTTCTAATTCTATGAGGAAATTTTTATTATCTGAGTCGCGAAGTCTGTTCTGCGTTAAATCCCAATGATTAATGGTCAATTCCAATCCTGGAAATTGTAAAGCGGAATACATAATCTTATCAGTATAGTTCAATAGAGTTTGGTTATTTGTTTTTAAGCTTAGTAAAGTGATGAGTAATTTATCTGCATCAGATAGATCTTCTCTATGATATATAGATTTTATAAGGATATCAATTTCAGTAGTTTTTGATAAATACAATTCTTCGTTGGATAGAATTATATTTAGATAATGGGTTAAAGACAATCCTTTTACTCTATCTATTTGATTGATAATATTCCAAAATTGTTCTGGAAAATTTGATATTAAATTACTGTAAAACATAAGATAAAGTGTACCTCGACCATCATCACTAAATGGTAAAATATCTGCCATCTTTTTCCTGATAGTATTTAATCTTTTATTATCACTAAACTGACTATAGAAGAATCTTAGATTATCTTTTAAACCAAACTTTATATCTTCCGTTAAATTTTCAAGTTTTGATATAGCTTCTTGTATTTCAACTTCAGACAATAAAGATTTATTTTTACTAGCATAACTGATATCATACTTTACATTATCTTTGAATTTATGATATTCTCCTGATTCTTTATATTCCTTTACATTGATAATTTTTGTTTTTTCATTATTAAATTCTAAGCCGTTTATAGAAAGCCACTCTTTTATATTCTTAAATAAGTCATCAGCTCTATCTTCCGATTCTACAAAAATGAATATATCATCAACAAAACGGTTATAAAATTCTCGCTTTTGGTCAGTTATAAATTTATTTTCTATTAAACTATCAAGTCCTAACAAATATATCTCAGCTAAATATCGCGCAAAAGCAGGTCCTTGAGGAAGTCCCTTATCAGCGTTTCCGGTTGTTTTTTCTGATAAGTTAATTAGATAGTCAATAATTGATTTATACTTGCTAACATTTCCTTCATCCAGTTCATTTAGCTTATTCTTAATAGCCGAAGGAGCCTCTTCAAATAATTTAATTTTAAGTCTTTTGAGGTCAACTCTATCATAAAAACTTTTAATATCCAGCTTAATTACAAAGTAATCTTCGTATTCCTTTCCAAATAAAATATTCTCTACACTTTTGGTATATTTAGCCCAATTGATAAACCAATTATTAAATATATTGTCTTTATAGAAGCTATTTGAAAACTCATATCCATATGAATTATTAGATATTTCGCTAAAAAATAGATTATTAAGTACAAATGTAAAATAGACAGAAATAAGGTTATTAATTGGATCAATGTTGTAGAGATCTCGAATCTTATTTATTTCATTTCGTTGGAATTTAAATGAATCAACATTTAATTCGGATTCGTTGGTGTAGATTTGAGAAATATATTTTTTAATTTCATCAAATTCTATATTTTTAATCAACTCTAATTGAGGAAATAATGGAACTTCATCATTTTTAAATGAATAATTAACTAGAGATTTTTGAATCTTGTTAAAAATATTTTCATCAATATTTTCAATACTAAATGAGGGTAATGCTTCTAAATGAACTCCTTCTATTAGCTCAACAGGGGAGTTTATAGAAGACTCTTTACAAGTAGAACAATGCCCTAAACTTTTACAAGTAATGGGTTTGAAATATCGATAAGTTTCTATTTTTCTTAAAGTAATTTCTTCATTATAACCCTTGATTTTAGAAAAAAGCTCTAATAAAATATTCTTGCCAAAATCAGGATCATCTGCTGTACTTAGTTGCCCTAATAATCCTACAAGAATACTCCTCTCTTTATTTCCCAGTCCTTTTTCATAATCTTTCAGTATTATATTTAAGTTTTCACATTTTCTCAAAGATTGAAGGATATCTTCCAGTTCTATATTTTGAGGGAGTCTGGAAACTATCTTTTGCTTTTTGATGAAAGAATGAAAATAAATACTTTTTTCAGAATACTCTTTGATGTAAGGCTCTATTTGCTTTATAGAAACTGTGGTACCTCTACTTAATATTTCTAACTGCTTCTCTAAAAATTCAGGATGAGCTTTTTCTATCCAATTATCTTTATTAAATTCAAAGTCTTCATCTCTATTAATAAAGAAAGAGAGTTTTCCGCTCACTTTGTTTTGTGATAATGGTAATTTTATTCCATAGCCAATGCCTTTGGAATTTCTATTCGTATAGGGTATTTTAGGAAATAAATCAGCAATAATATTTTCCTCAAAGTCATCTTTTACTTTTGAATAAATATAATTAGCAAAATAGTAAGCATTTTCTTTAGTTATTAATCGATCAAAAATAACCCAGATATGAAACCCTCTTCTACCGGAGCATTCGATTAAATGAGGAATTTTTTTTGAATCAAGAAAATCACTAACTAAGTCCGCTGTTTTCTTTACCGCTTTGAGATTGTTTTCATTTACCTCGTTATTATCAATCTCTTTTTTAGAAATATCTAAGTCTATACATATCCATTTAACTAGTGTATTATCAACAATATGAAGTTCTTGGTATGTTAATAAACTTTCTTGTTTCTCTAGCATATTCTCTATAGTAACAGGTGTTATTATACCTTTTACTAATTTGTAACTACCATCTTTCTGCTGTCTCCCATATTTCAGGTTATCAACATAGAAAATTTCAAAAAGTTTATTTGATATTTCTTTAAGGGTATTGTCTTTTTCCATAAACTTAATCTTCCTTTAATCTTCCTTGTAATTCTTTAATTTTGTTTATCAGCTCTTCAAAATCCAAAGATTCTCCATAAAACATATTTTCCTGCATTATGTTGTAATCTTTTTTCCATAATTCCATCACTTCATCCGGCGGAATGATGTTCAGAGTTTTCGGAGTATGTAAATCATAGGAAATCCCTCGCAGTGGTGTATATTTCTTCCGATGCTCTACAATGGTTTCAAATAACTCTTTATTTTCTAAAGCTTCTTTGCCATAAGAATGGTTCATTAGTCTTTCCAAATCATACAAATGTCTGGTCATTCTCAAATGACGAATCTTATCTTTGGGTTTCAAAAACTCTTCGTGCAGAAGAAATATTTTTTCCAAAAATGTTCTTATAGGTATGACTACTGAAACATCAAATGGTTTTATTGCGAACTTCTGTTCCGGGAATACACTTCCAATAATGGATTCAATTGGTCTGGATTCTGAAGGTTCCATTAAGGAGCGAGAGCCAATTTCTATCAAAACTCTCTGTGGCAAATAGTCTCCCTGCTCTACAATAGACTTATATTGTAATTCTATGGTGTGTGGATCACTGGTATCATCAATTTCGTTATTTGTGACCAATTCATATTCTTCATCCGGAATTCCTAGGTTTTTTAATTGAATTTTTAATTCATTAAAAAAATCTGTTACGATAAATATCCCAGATGCCTTTCTTAATTTTTTGATTTGTGTCTTTGATAATTCTCCATCGAATCCTAAAAATTTCCGATCAATCGCTAAATCAATATCTTCAGAAAACCTGTCAATTAAATGATATGCTTTACTCAAAGATGTTCCGCCCTTGAATACGAAATGTTCTGCAAATCTTGATGAGAAAACCGCTTTGAGTACCATTGTTACCCACCAATCTTTTTCCACAGCTTGAACCGGCAAGCCTAAACGATTGTTAACCTGTTCTAAAATTTCTATCCTTCTCTTTTTCGATAATTTCAACCACTTATTCATTCGCTTTAATTATTTAAGGATAAAACTTCATTTCGCACCCAAACTGGAGCATTTAAAATTTCTTCTTTTAAAATTTCTACCGGAACTTTCTCCAATGCCTGATTTATTTTTTGTTTAACTTCGTCCGTAATATTCTCTTTTCCTAATTCCTTCAAACCCTGTACAATATTGGATAGAACTTTATTTTTTATTGCCAAATTCTTAGGAGCTGTTTTCTTAAACGTAATTGTTCTTTTCCCCACTTTGATTTTACGGGGAGCACCGTCTGTAAGATAAATTACATTCATAGGGATTTGAGTAGATATTCCCAATTGCTGTAAAGCATAAATGCCTGTAGGAATAATCCGTATTTTATCTCTTTTCGCAATTGCTTCGGCTATACTTTCTGTAGATGGATACAATATCCCTAATTCTTTATCAATTTTGGGATAGAGGTATATGCCGTGTGCTAATCTTACTAGAAGTTGTTTTTTTTCTAAACGTAGCAATACCTTTTTCACGTTTTCGGCAGTACCAAATTCCGCAAAATCTGAAACAAAAACTATCGCTCCTTTCTTTAAACTTAATATCTTATCTTCTAACTGGCTATGAATAGATTGCATTATTAAAAACACTTATAATTTGTCCCAAATTTAGTAAAAATTTGGGACACTATTCTATTATTTGATGAAATATTATTTTCTTAATAAACTTAAAATTCAATAATAAACCTCATTGGTTTATTGACCGAATTCAGGTTTATTCTGTCCCAAAAATTTACCATAATTGGGACAAAAAATAGACTGTTTGCTATTGACTACACATTTCGTAGCACATCGCAAATGAAATATAATCGTTAAAAGTCTCTTGCAACTCCGAAGAAGCTCCGTTCATTTTCGTTTATCTCCTGAGTTTTCTTCATATCCAAACAAATTAAACATTTCTCTCATTCTTGAACGAAGGCGATTGCCATATTGGGATTCGATTTCTGTGGCGGAGAGATTGGTTGTTATATGGGTAATGATCTCTTTTTCTTTGAATAAATCATAGCCTGTCAAAAGGATTTCTGCCATTACGTTGCAGTCGTTACCAAAGTATTTGGAAGTGGTTTCAGTGCCAAGATCATCAAAACAATAGGCTTTTGGGGTTCTGATGTCGTGACTAAAGTTGCCGTTGGAATATTTTTCTAAAATCTCATAACCAGACTGCATAAATTCCGAAACAATATGACGGGTAGAAACAATACCGTATTTTGATGCCGGAAAATTGCAAGATCTCAAAATTTTGAATAATGTTGTTTTTCCACAACCAATTGGCCCGGACAACAAAATCCCTTTGTTGAGGTCAAAATTCATTTCTTTTGCTACCAGATCATCTTTTAGCATCCACGCTACAAGAGCGAACACAATTCCTTTTTCGGATTCGGAGATTACATATTCTTTGCCGATAAATTTTGATGCTTTTCTTCGGAACCAGGGAATTATTTTGTTATAATCATAACGGCTCTCGATAACTTTTTCCGGTAGTTGCATTGAGATTGGTGGATTTAGTTGTGGTGAGATTTTTCGTTGAGTTCTGAATAGCAGATTGCTTCGCTTCGCTTGCAATGACATTAAATTTTTTGGAATTCAGCAACCAGTTTCTTGCGGCTGCCTGCCAGTTTTTCATTTTAGATTTTCCGCCGACTAACCAGCCGTTGCTTTCATAATGATTAAAGAATTTTTCGGCTTCTTCGGATGGTACATCTTTTTCTGCGAAATACATTTTTACTTCGGAGATACGAGGTGGGTAAAATTTGGTTGTTGGTTGATGGTTGTCAGTTGATAGGAATTCCTCATTTTGCTGTACTATTTTCGGAATGGCAATGTGAGAACCTGAGATTGCTTCGTCATTTCGCTTTGCTTCATTTCTCGCAATAACAGTTTCGGGTGGGTTTACAATAGTTTTATTGTTTGATATGTTTGTATTGTTTATAGAAGGTATCAGTGCTTGTCTATTACCTATATCGTTTTTGATATGGTGCTGGTTCAATGCTTGTTCGGAGGTTATTCGTTTTTTGCTACGCTTCCCGTTCAGATTCTGAACTTCTAAATTTTCAAAATTGTACAGGTTTACCAAACTTCCTTTATACGGATTGAACGACGGAATGTATTCGATATAACCAAAGTTTTGCAGTTCTTTGATGCATTTATGATAGGTTCCCAATGCCGATATTTTGCTCAACCTCATCATTTCGTTACGGGAAATGCTAATCGGGTTTTGGAAATGGTTGATATTCCAGAACTGAAATAATGCTAAATACAAACTGATATGTGTTGGGTTCAGGCGTTCGTCCTGTTGGATTTTGTCGTAGAAGCCTGTGAGGTGGCGGATGTAGTTCATAGTGGTTGATGGTTGTCGGTTAATGGTTGATAGACTCTTCGACAGGCTCAGAGTCACAGATTGCTTCGTAGTCGTTCCTCCTTCTCGCAATGACATTATTTTTCGTTGAAAAGTTTTTCAATGTCTTGATAGTTGTAGTAGATTGTTCCGCCAACTTTGGAGTATCGTAATGTTCCATTTATACGGAGGTTTTGCAGAGTTCCTGATGAAATCTTGAGGAGTGCTTTGACTTCTGAAGAACGAAGCCATAATTTCTGCTCTGATGTCTTGATATGGAACAAACTTTTAATTTCTTCCAGCAATTCGGTTTTGAATTCCTGAAGATCTTCTTTCGTGATGATGCTGACTGCCATAATTTTAATTTTTTGTCTGTTGTTGGTTGATGGATTCTTTCAACCTTCTATGGCAAAATTGTGCGTTTTGAATGATTTTAATTCACAACGGAGGTCGCGTTGGGTACGAATTTTTATCAAAAAGATTCATCTGTATCGTCCATTCTTTTAAGAAGATTGGTTTTCAGCGTGTCCAGAAACTTTGTTCGATTTTCCTTTCTTGCCCTTATTTCAAGAAAGTTGCGACGATATGGCCCAAGGTCTAAGCTGAAATTATCCTCAAAAAATTCTGCTATTATTTTTAAGTCTGCAGAGCCATTATTAAAAACCCCTTCGGTTTGAAGAGCATATAATAATTCTGTTAACGCTATTTTTGAGCCTGTCCATATTAATTTTACGTTGGGGTTGCGTTGGGTAATCAATTTATTGCTTTTTCTATCCAAAAGCTTTATACAATCTTCCAAGTAAAGCTGTAACAAATCGTTCGCAATGATTTTTGCAATTTTGAAATCGTGAGATGTTGAAAAATTAAGATCGGTTTCATAATAGAAATTATCCAAGCTCTGTTTCACATCAAAAGAACCTCTCACGAAATATTTGTAATCAAGATAGGTACTTTTGGTTCTGTAATATTTATAGAAATCGAGATTATCATCAAAGTATCTTTTAAGCTTTTCAAGTTCGTTGTTGTAATATTTTTTTAAAATTCTGGTACTACCCGATGGTTTTTTAGTCTCTATTCTGTAAACTGAATTATAATAAATCCGTTTAGAGGTAAACTGAGGCTTAATCTCCTTAAAGAAATGAATTTCTTCACTTACAGATTTAAAGCCAACTCTCAAAATTTCTTTTTTTACTTTTTGTATTGTAGTAATTGTAACCTCAACAGATTTTTCACATTTTAACACAGCATCATCTATCTCAAGATCTATGAAATTGAGTTGTTCTGTAAGGTTATTTAATAACATTTGTATTTTCATCATTGTTTTTAAAATTAAAAAGGAGGCCATAAGCCTCCTTTGATATTCTTGTAAATTTTATCTATCCAACATAAAAATCATTTACCTTCCCATTACGAAAATGTAAGTGTAGTTTTCTTGTTAATATTCCGAAAAAATACTTTTCTACAAAATACACCCATTTTTCGCCGTTTATAATATCCGGTTCTTTATCCAAATACCATTTTACCTCTTCATACGTTAATCCTATTAAAATACTTCTCTCCTGAAGAATGTCTTCAATTAAGTTTTTCATTTTACTTTTTTGAATTTTGGAATTGTGATTCATTTTTGACCAAAAATATTTTATTCCACTTTGAAACTGTATTCCTCCTCAGATTGAAATGATTTGCCAGCTGATTGTTATTTAGTTTTCTTTCTGATAACCCAAAATCTTAATAACATCAGACTTTTTATAGGCTTTAAACCTCTGATTCAATTGTTCTGAGCTTATGGATGTATCAAAAATTATTTGATTTAATTTCAAAATATTTTTTACTGACAAATGCTTTCTGCTGAGCAATGCTTTGCAATTTTCTATTTTATGAGGGTACTTTTTATTAATTATATCGGTATAAATCAATTTATAATCTGACTGAGAAACTTTCATCTATATTTATCTTACATAATATTAAAAACTTTATATTCAGGATTTTGCCCTTCATAGTAAAAAATATTCCTGTACTCTTCCCCAAAAATATATTCTGTAATGGAGATATCAACAATGTTGTTATCTTCGAAAACAAATGCAATCTCATCTTTAAAGATGCCCCAACGATATCTATTATAAAACCACATTTCATCATCAAATTTTGCATCTGGCTTACCATAGATCTTTTCTAAATCACCTCTGGATTTATGTAAATAGAGTGTCACTAATTTTCGGAGTTTTCGTATTTGCTTATCCATTTGTATAATGTAGTTTTAGGGATTCTATAGTGTTCTATTACTTGGGTTTTGGTCATTTCTTTTGTTGTAATCTGTTCCAGAATAAAATCTATCACTTCTTTTGTATAGATATTTTTTCGGAATTGAGGAAGTTTCGATGGTTTATCCTGTTTTTCTCTGGTGGCGGCTGGTAGCGGATACAATATCAAATGTTGCGAGTAGAGTCTGAAGAAATTATACTCCAGCAGTTTGCTCCATTTCAAAAGCAAATCGGTAGAAATACTTTTTTGCAAAAACATTTCTTTTATTTCCTCTTCGGAAGATTTAAAGAAGTTGCAGATGCGGGATATTTCTATCCCGCTTTCTGCAACTTTCACTTCAACCATTTGCAAATATGGTATTCAAATAAACTATCTTTCCTGGTTGGAGATTCTTTAGTCCTTATTTATTTTCCAGCTCCTGCAATCTTTTCTTTAATTTTGCAATTATAGCTTGTTGTTGCTGTATAGTCTTTACCAATGGCGCAAAAAGATCGTTATAGCGTACACTAAGCATTGTATCTTTATCTTCTGTTACAATTGCGCTGTCAGTAGCACCATTCTTC
>NZ_JBBCQL010000172.1:0-9789 GCF_037149975.1 Chryseobacterium sp. VD8
CAATATTACCGATGCCATAACTCCTTTTAAAGAAAAGTTTGATATTATTTTTCATGCTGCTGGTAAAGCGCATTCTGTTCCTAAAACTCAGGAAGAAGAAAGTGTATTTTACAAAGTAAATTTTGAAGGAACAAAAAACCTTTGTAATGCTTTGGAAGAAAATCTGCCGGAATATTTTGTTTTTATAAGCACAGTGGCTGTTTATGGTAAAGATTTCGGTGAAAATATAACTGAAGATATGCCATTGGAAGGATACACGCCTTACGCTGAAAGCAAATTGATGGCAGAGGAATTTCTTACTAAATGGTGCAAAGAAAAGAATGTAAAATTGTTCATTCTCAGACCTTCTTTAATTGCAGGACCCAATCCTCCGGGGAATCTGGGAGATATGATTAAAGCGATTAAATCGGGAAAATATTTTAATATTGCAGGAGGAACAGCAAGAAAAAGTGTATTCTGGGTGGAAGATTTTGCTGAGATAACCGTGAAAATGCTGGGAAAAGAGGGTGGAATTTATAATGTTTGCGATGATGCAAATCCTGCTTTTAAAGAAATCTCTGAAAAAATCTCAGCCAAATTAAACAAGAAATCTCCGAAAAGTATTCCTTTTTTTCTGGCAAAATCAATGGCTTTAGTGGGTGACTTATTGGGAAATAAAGCTCCGATTAATTCTTTAAAATTGAGAAAAATAACAGATTCTCTTACATTTTCTAATGAAAAAATAAAGAGAGAATTAAATTATAATCCTTCAAACGTAATAGAAAAATTTCAACTGTAAACTATGGAATTTTTAATCGTAACAATTCTGCTTTTTATATCTATGCTCATCTATTTTAGAATAGCAGATAAATACAATATTATTGATAAGCCTAATCACAGAAGTGCACATACACAGATCACATTGAGGGGAGGAGGAATTATTTTTCCTGTTGCTTTCATTATCTTTTCTGCATTTAACTTTAATGAAGTCATAGAAAACTACTGGTCATTTGGTTTAGGATTACTGGCAATAAGTACGATCAGTTTTATAGATGATATTGTAACCCTTTCAAATAAAATAAGGCTTTCCGTTCATTTTATTTCCGTGGTTTTACTGCTGTATTTTACAGGAGCTTTCAATGTGATGCCAATCTGGGTTTGGCCTATATTGTTTATTCTGATTATTGGTACATTGAATGCCTATAACTTTATGGATGGCATCAACGGAATGACAGGTTTATACAGTTTAGTTGGCTTATCATCATTATTATACATTAATGAAAAAGTAATTTCATTCACCGATGAAAACTTTATTCTTTATCCTGTTTTAGCCTGCGTCGTTTTTCTGTTCTTTAACTTCAGAAAAAAAGCAAAATGTTTCGCGGGTGATGTCGGAAGTATGGGAATTGCTTTTTGGGTAATCGGTCTTATTACCTTATTAATTATGAAAACTCAGGACTATAAATATATATTTCTTCTTTCCGTATACGGAATCGAAGTAGTTCTTACCATAATAGAAAGATTACTGCTTAAAGAAAATATATTTGAGGCACACAGAAGACATTTATACCAGCTTTTTGCCAACGAAAAAAAGGTTTCCCATCTGCTGATAAGTTTTGTTTATGCTTTGGTGCAGGCAATTATAAATTTATTTTTAATATATTCACACTGGGCAATCTGGATTATTATTCCTGTGATTTTTATTCCCATAGGCATCATTTATCTCGGATTGAAATGGAGCTTGAAAAAACAATATCAACTATAATAAGTACTGATTCAAGAAATAAAAGTTATGAAAATAAAAGAAACTCCTTTAAAGGACTGTTATATTATAGAACCGACAATTTTCGAAGACGACAGAGGATATTTTTTCGAAAAATTCAATGAAAAGAAATTTGAGGAACTTACCGGAATGAATGGACATTTCGTGCAGGATAATATTTCAAAATCTTCTTATGGTGTTTTGAGAGGGCTTCATTTACAGAAAGGAGAACACGCACAGGCAAAACTGGTATCCTGTCTGGAAGGAAAAGTCTGGGATGTTGCTGTAGACCTGAGAGAAGATTCACCTACATTTGGAAAGTGGTTTGGGATTGAGCTTACGGCGGAAAACAAAACACAACTTTATATTCCACGAGGTTTTGGACATGGATTTTCTGTTTTAAGTGAAACTGCAGTTTTTTCTTATAAATGCGATAATTTTTATAATAAAGAATCAGAAGGATGCGTAAAATATAACGATCCGGATCTGAATATCGACTGGAAAATCTCTGACAGTGAAGCTGTACTTTCTGAAAAGGATGAAAATGCAGCAAGCTTTAAAGAAAAGAATTTTTAATATTATGAAAGCCACTTATTGAAGTGGTTTTTATTTTTTAATACAGACTCTTCAATATTTTGTATCTTTGCAAACTCAAAATCAAAAAGATGCGTACAAAATCTGTAGGGAAGAAAAAAATAAATGTAGTAACGTTGGGTTGTTCCAAAAATGTATATGATTCCGAAGTTTTAATGAGTCAGCTTAAAGCCAATGGCAAAGAAGTGGTACATGAAGATAAAGGAGACATTGTTGTAATTAATACCTGCGGATTTATAGACAATGCAAAAGAAGAATCTATTAATACGATTCTTGATTATGTAGAAGCAAAAAACAGGGGAGAAGTTGAGAAAGTTTTTGTAACAGGATGTCTTTCGGAAAGATATAAGCCGGATCTGGTAAGAGAAATTCCGGATGTAGATCAATATTTCGGGACGAGAGATCTTCCTGTTTTATTAAAACATTTAGGAGCAGATTACAAACACGAATTGGTTGGGGAAAGACTAACCACTACACCCAAACATTACGCATACTTAAAGATTTCCGAAGGCTGCGACAGACCTTGTTCATTCTGTGCAATTCCTCTCATGAGAGGAGGTCACGTTTCAACTCCGATTGAAAAACTGGTTACAGAAGCACAGAAATTGGCAAAAAAAGGAACCAAAGAACTGATTTTGATTGCGCAAGATCTTACTTATTATGGTTTAGATATTTATAAAAAACGCGCGCTTGGAGACCTTTTAAAAGAATTGGTAAAAGTGGAAGGAATTGAATGGATTCGTCTTCATTATGCTTTTCCGAGCGGATTTCCGGAAGATGTTCTGGATATCATCAGAGAAGAACCGAAAGTCTGCAACTATATAGATATTCCTCTTCAGCACATCAATTCAGATTTATTAAAATCGATGAAGAGAGGGACTACTCACGAAAAAACGGATGCTCTTCTTTCAAAATTCAGAGAAAAAGTTCCGGATATGGCGATCAGAACAACACTTATCGTAGGTTATCCCGGAGAAACTCAGGAAATTTTCAATGAACTTAAAGACTGGGTAAGAGAACAGAGATTCGACAGACTAGGATGCTTTACTTACTCTCACGAAGAAAATACAGGAGCTTATGTATTGGAAGATGATATTCCGCAGGAAGTGAAGGAAGCGAGAGTAGAAGAAATTATGGAGATTCAGTCCCAGATTTCATGGGAGAAAAATCAGGAGAAAATTGGGAACGTGTATAAATGTATCTTCGACAGAAAAGAAGGAAATTATTTCATTGGACGAACAGAATATGATTCTCCGGACGTAGATAATACCGTTTTGGTTTCTGCAGAAAATACATATATTTCTATCGGAGATTTTGCTGAGGTAAAGATTACCTCGGCTGAGGAGTTTGATCTGTATGGCGAATTAATTTAAAATTATTCCCAATTAGTTGATTTTTTATTAAAAAAAGGCGTATATTGTTCTGATTAATATAATGTTATTGATTTATTAATAAAAATTAACATTTATGAAATCGCGAGTGTTAATTTTTTAATTTGCTGATTATCAATGCTCTTTTGTTTTTGTAAATTAAATTGTTAAAACTTTTTCATCTATTGTTATGAAAATAATTTTAAAAATATTAACTTTGCATTATAAAGAGATTTTACATAAGTATTAAGCTATCAATTAAGCTTTTATAAAATGTAAAAAAAATGTTTTTTGAAATTATATAATTAAAAATATTTTATTTTTACTAATGGATGCACACATTGGGGATGGCACCCTGATCTGAGAAACACATTCGTTAGTTAAAATGTAATTTAAAATCTTTAAAAACTTATGAAAAAATTTTTATTAACAGCGACTATGTTAGTCGGATTTGTAGCAATCGCTCAGGCTCAGCAAGGAAGAGTGGGGATTAATACAACTACTCCCGCTGCTACTTTAGATGTTGTCGGTACTCCTACTGACGCAACTAAGCCGGACGCATTATTGGTCCCTCGTTTGACAAGAGGTCAGTTACAGGCAAAAGATGCTGTGTATACTGCAACACAGAACGGGGCATTGGCATTTGTTTCCTCAATTGCTGATGGTGCTGCTTCTGGAAAAGCAGTAAATATTACTGCCACTGGATTCTACTACTATGATGCAACAAACTCAGTTTGGGTTGCCGTAGGTGGAGGAGGTTCTGCTACTGATACAAGTATTTATCTTAATGATGGTACTTTAGCAGGAAATAGAACTGTAACACAAAACAACAATAATTTAACTTTTTCTACGGGAACAGCAAAAACAATCGTGAATGGTAATTTCCAGACACAGGGTGCTGTATACGCTACCAGTGTAAGAACATATACAGGTTCTACTAACGTAGATTGGAATTCTAGCGACTATTTAGTTGTTATTACAAATAATGCTATTAGCGGACAGCTTGCATTACCAAGCCCGACAGGAGCAAATACTGGTAGAGTTCTTATGATTAGAAATAATACGGGGGGTGCTGTAGCTCCTACAAATGCAAATGGTATTGCATGGCCTTTGAACTTTCCTAACTTAGCCGGAGGTTCTGCTGCTATGTTTATTTCAGATGGAACTAACTGGTGGAACAGTGCAAGTAGATAATACATTAATATTTAATAAAACAAAGCAATGAAAAATATATTTAGAGCCTTATTAGGAATTTCCCTTACGGTATTGGGTGTTAACTCTGCATCTGCTCAGGTAGCTAGTAATGGTATCGTAGCTAATAATATTACTGGAGAAAATCCATTCTTTGATGCTTCTTCTAATTTCGATACAGCATCTACAGGTACTGCCAATAATGTTGGAAAGGGATTGTATTTTCCAACTACTAACTTGGTAACATGGACATTTAAAACAACAAATTTAGATGGTGTAACTTTCCCAACTGCTTTTGATGGCATGATTGTTTACAACAGTGGTACAGGTAATACTGTTTCAGGACAAGGTGTTCAGGTAGCTGTAACTCCAGGGTTTTATTACTTCTCTAATCCTGGTCAGTCTACAAGTATTGCCAATGGAAGATGGTTGCCATTAGGTGCTGCTTCTGCAAAATTTAATGCTGTAAATAACGCTTTAGCCGGTGTTGCAACAAACACATTGGTAGATGGTAATCCTGTTTATGCATATAAAGGACAGTTTACTACAACAGGAAGTTCAACAGCAGTAACTTTAGCTGTTCCAACAGGTCTTACTTCAATGTACGGAATTACAATCTTTAAAAAGGCTTCTACCGGAAATAAAATAGTTTTCTCTAAAGAATTATATTCTTATGATTCAACAACCGGTGCAGCAGTTACAGGTTCTCCAAGCATGTCTGTTGTTTATCCTGCAGATACTTATGACTATATTATTGAATATTTCAAATAATATTTTAAAAATATCTATATACAAAACCAATGAGACTTCTCATTGGTTTTTTTATTGATGAATTTGTTTAAATTTTTTATAAATAAATTATTCTCTATTGTGGAAATATAAAGACACAGGATTTTATTAGTTTCAAAACTTAAAACGCAAGAAAATCAAAGATTTTTTAATAAGGATTCAATCTTAATTTCATCGTAGATAAAATCTTTGCAGCTTAAGAGGAGAACGTATTTAATGAATATTTTGCGCCTTTGCGATGATTATAGTTTAAATAATCAGAATGCTTTAAAATGTTTTTTTATTACATGATTTTTAAATCAAATGCTAAATATTATTATCCTGAATTCATACTAATTGATATTGACTGTAGGTCGGTGTAACCGTGATATCACCCAATTGATTTAAAAATTTATTTGTTGGAAAAGCAAATGCTAAAATTCATTAACTTATTGATTGGTAGATGAATAATTGTGTTAAAAAAATCTTAATCTTAATTATTTAGTTAAAATTGTTAACTTTTACTTTTGTTTTTTAACACTTTTTAACAGTGCGTCTTAAGTAGCCTGTTTATAGGGGGTTAAGAAAAATATTAACATAAAATTTTACTTTCATTAACACTTGTTAACAAATAAAGTAGGCACTTTAAAAGATTCCTTATAGATTTGCCCCTGTCAAAACCAATAAAATTTCAAAATGATGAAAAGATTCATTCTCGTAATCATAATGATGATTTCAACCCTTGGTATTTATTCTTTCAAAATGAATGCCATAGATGCGAAAAAAACAAGTTATGCATCGTACTACCACGATAAATTTAACGGTAGAAAAACAGCAAGCGGAGAGATCTTTGATAATGCAAAGTTCACCGCAGCCAACAGAACGCTTCCATTTGGAACAAACATTAAGGTAACCAACCTTAATAATGGTAAAGAGGTAATAGTGAAAGTAAATGATAGAGGACCTTACCATTCATCAAGAGCTTTAGATATGTCTAAAGCAGCGTTCGATGAAATCGGAGATACCGGCAGAGGTACAATTCCGGTGGAATATGAAATTGTCGACTAAAATTTATGATTTAAATTTTAAAAAGCCAACTGATTCAGTTGGCTTTTTGCTTTGTTTTAAAGGCTTAATTCTACCAGAGCAGGACAATGGTCAGAATGTACGGCTTCTTTCAGAATAACGGCTCTGGAGAGCTTATCTTTTAAACTGTAGGAAGTGAAGTTATAATCCAGTCTCCATCCCTTATTTCTTTCCCGGGAATTTTGTCTGTAACTCCACCATGTATAATGATCGGGTTCATTATTAAAAAACCTGAAACTGTCGATCAGTTCACATTCATTGATGAAATTCGTCATCCATTCTCTTTCCATCGGTAAAAAGCCGGAAACATTTTGTAAACCTTTCGGATTATGAATATCTATTGCTTCATGACAGATATTAAAATCTCCTGAAATAATAAGATTCGGAATTTCTTTCTTTAAATTTTTAATGTATTCTAAAAAATCATGGCAAAACTGCATTTTAAAATCCAGCCGTTCGATATTTGAAGCTGAAGGAACATATACAGAAATGGCAGAAAATCCATCAAAATCTGCACGGATGATTCTTCCCTCATTATCATAGCTTTCAATACCGCAGCCGTATTCTACATGGTTGGGCTTTATTTTAGACGCAATTCCAACGCCGCTGTAGCCTTTTCTTACTGCGGAATGCCAGTAACTGTGATATCCCAGTTTTTCGAGACTTTCAATATCGATCTGGTCGTTTCCGGCTTTACTCTCCTGAATGCAGATAATATCAGGATCAGCCGTTTTCAGCCAGCCTAAAAAATCTTTCGTAAAAGCAGCACGGATTCCGTTAACGTTATAAGTGATTAATTTCATAATTCAAAAGTATTAATAAAAAAGAAGCGGAAAAAATCTTTGATTTTTTCCGCCCCTCTCGTCACCCGAAGTCAAACTATGAAAACTACTTGGGTTCCAAAATACTGAATGGAATGATGCACTCTTCCAGTGAAATTCCTCCATGCTGATACGTTTCTTTATAATAATTCACAAAGTGATTATAGTTCTTTGGATAAGCAAGGAAAATATTATTCTTCGCAAAAATATATTTAGAACTTAAATTTCCTTTCGGTAAAAACAGCTTTTCAGGATTCGTAATTGCCCAAACATCACTGTCGTCATAAGTTAAGCTTTTTCCGGTCTTGTAACGGATATTCGTAGAAGTTTCTCTGTCTCCTACAACTTTACTCGGTTTTTTAACATAAACAGTTCCGTGATCCGTAGTAATCACTAGCTTAAAACCGTTTTCTGCGGCAACCTTGATGATTTTCAATAAAGAAGAATTTTCAAACCAGTTCAACGTTAAAGACCTGAAGGTTTTATCATCACGGATCAGCTGATCCACAATATGATTATCTGTTTTCGCATGAGAAAGAATATCAATGAAATTATAAACAATTACCAACAGATCATTGTTTTTGTGCTGGTTAAAATCGTCGTAAATCTTTCTCTCAAAATCAGCATTCAATACTTTCAGATATTTCATGGATTTCGAACTAAGACCGATTCTTTTCATCTGATCTTCCAGAAAATCGCGCTCAAATTCATTTTTATTTCCTTCTTCATTATCGTTAAACCATTTGTCAGGAAAACGCTTCTCAATTTCAGAAGGCATTAAACCTGCAAAAAAAGAATTTCTTGCATATTGCGTTGCCGTGGGAAGAATACTGTAGTAATAATCCTCAGAAACCTTGTTGTAATACTTCGTAAATAAAGGTTCAATAACTTTCCACTGGTCATAACG
Source organism: Chryseobacterium sp. VD8 (assembly GCF_037149975.1). Classification (NCBI taxonomy): domain Bacteria; kingdom Pseudomonadati; phylum Bacteroidota; class Flavobacteriia; order Flavobacteriales; family Weeksellaceae; genus Chryseobacterium; species Chryseobacterium sp. VD8. Next base: position 8,479 of record NZ_JBBCQL010000172.1, read on the forward strand.
AAGATTATCAACCATCAGAAGCAGAACCTTATCTTTTTCAACCTCAGGTTTCACTTTATCCTTGAAAAGCGTATGGCTCATGATCGGTTTATCCGAATCGTGAAGCCAGTCTTCGTAATTTTTTTCAATAAATTTGGCAAACTGGATATTGGCTTCCTCTTTCTGTGACTGAAGAAGATCCGCAAACTCATTATCCGTTACTTTATCAAATTTAATTTCCCAGTTAAGGATTTTCTTATAATATTCCGCCCAATCCTGATACGTTCTCAAATAAGAAAGCTCCATCGAAAGATTTCTGAATTCCTGCTGATACTGCAGAATCGTTTTCTGCTCCACAAGATTATCCTGCTGAAGATTTTTCTTTAATGACAGTAAAATCTGGTTCGGATTTACCGGCTTCAGGATGTAATCTGCAATCTGCGATCCGATTGCTTCCTCCATAATATGCTCTTCCTCACTTTTCGTTACCATAACGATTTTCAGTGAGTTATCTTTATCCTTAATCATCGGAATCGCTTCGAGACCTGAAATTCCGGGCATATTCTCGTCGATCAGCGTCAGTGCAAACTTCTCCGAGTCCATGAGTTCCAGAGCCTCATTAACATTATTAACGGGAGTTACCTGATATCCCTTTTTTTCAAGAAAAACGATGTGTGGTTTTAGTAAATCTATTTCATCATCTATCCATAATATCTTTTCCGACATAATTATTTTTTTACATGGTTATTGTATCAAATTGCTGACCAATTAATTCTAAAATCTGCCAAAATCCGCAGATGTAAAGTTAAATATAAGTTAAATGAAATAACGTAATAATTGTGTTTTTGTTTTGTCTATTGCCCACTTTTTAAATATTCAAGAGCTCTTTCCATGATTTCGTCTTTTCCCTGCTGGATTCCCTTCACCGTAGGACGTACGATAATGTCCGGAATAATCCCGATTCGCTGCGTTTCTCTTCCGTCCGGATAATACGCTCCCAAACCCGTAAAACACGTTTTAAGACCAGCAATATTAAATGAAATGACGTCACCGTTTGCTCCGGAAGTATAGCCTCCGATTACTTTTGCTTTAGGATGCTGCTTAAGCATCATTACGGTTGTTTCAGCCTGACTTTGCGTAACCTCATTCACCAGAATGACCACATTTCCTTTATAATAATCCGGATTATTTCTTCCGATGTTGTTTTTACGGCGGTAAAATTTGCTTAAATAATTGGTTTCTGGAAAAATAAATTCATAATAAATTTTATTTTCAGGAAGCAGCAACCTGCTTAACGGCAAAATTGTCATTTTCGGATAATTTCGGGAGTCG
>NZ_JBBCQL010000173.1:0-9733 GCF_037149975.1 Chryseobacterium sp. VD8
GCATGAAACAATCCTGTATTATCTTCCAGTCTGATATCTCTTCTGAACCAGAAAATATTTACTTTTTCTTTTTTAGACATAATGATTTATTAACCCTGTTTTCTCTACAAAAATCAGACTAATTTTTCTAATAGTAAAGAGATTGTATTTAAATTTTTTTAATTATAAATCCACATCAGAACAGGCTTTTTAGATTTCTGAAGCATCGGATCTATTTCTTTCATCGCATTATTGGAGATGGTAGGACAGCCCCAACCTTCAGGAGAACCTTTTGGAAAGACTTCTTCATCGCTCATCAGATTCCAGGAATGAAAAACAATGAATCGTTGCAGCGCATTGCTGTTGTTTTTTTCCAGACCGTGCATCAGATATTTTACATGAATTCCCCAGTCGCTGTAGCCTCGTCCCTGAATTTTATATTTTCCGAGTGATGAAAGGTGGCTTCCGTCTTCATTGCTGAACTCCGGATGATCTTTTGATTCGTCACTGCTCCACTGATTATTTCCGCAACCATGACCAACCAGATATTTTTTTGAGGCAGAATTCGTTTTAAAATCCCACACAACCAGTCTTTTCACTCCGGAATGCAGACTCATATCAATCAGAATACAAAAATCTGTATTGAATTTGCTGGATTTGCAGAATGTAAGCGCTTCTTCAGCTTTTGATTTTGTTTTATTTAAATCAATTTCAGGCTTCTTTTCCTGCTTTGAGATTTCTGAAATTGATGGTTCAATCATACTTTTCGCTTCCTGTTTGCATGATAAGAGGAACAGACATACCGTTATCCAACTTAAAAAATTCACAGAAAATTATTTATAATGTAAGAATATTCCGTAATCTGAAGGTGTCCAGAATGCCGCTTTCTGATCCGCAGCTTTTAGAGCATTATTTGCCCATGTGTTGCAGGTATTCAGGAAGCTGTATTTTCCCTGTGCATCATAGAACGCGTCATCATTACCGTAAACAGCATTTGTAGGAATAAGGTTATAGTTCCCGTTTTGGTCTTTATCAAATTTAGCATCTACAAAATCCACCAGTTTTTTATACTGATCCCGGCTGATCATAATTTTTTTACAGTCGTCGCCTTCTTTCATTGTTTTATAGAAAGTACAGTGCATTGCAGATTCGCTGAGCCAGAAAGCAGCTTTAAAAGCCGTTGAAAACTTAAGATCTGCCCAGGTTGGAGTATCGAGATAGAATCCTTTATCTCCCCATCCCACTCCTACATAATTATAATCTGTACTTTTGGATTTCGTATTGCCGAACGGAATTTTTGTACTCCAGTCCTGCAGATCGTTCTTTACAGGCATCACAATATCTGTATGAACGCCGTTGGTGTAAATATAAACCGGAATTTCTTTTTTCTGGCCGTCATCCTTCGCAGAAACTTCAATAAAAGGCAGAAAATAACCCAGAGCAATATACAAAACCACAATTCCTACAATAATTCCTAAAGCTTTAATGATGAGAAGCAACATCTTTTTCACGTTCATGTTTTATTTAAGTTAATGAAAATTTAATTATTAATTTTTCGTAAAAGTATTTGTTTTGATCGGAATTTTCGCTAAATTTAAGTACCAAATATTAAAAAATATGCACAAAAACACGAAATCAAACAAAAGATTCAAAGTAAGAGTAAAAGTAGCCCCAAAAAGAATACAGAAAAAACGCTGATTTTTAACAAATTTTATTTTCAGAATATATTTTTTAGTCTGAAAATTTTTTAAAATTTTTACCTGCCATCTTTCCCTCCTTAAAAATCCATTTAAGGAATGGGCGTTCAACCTTCTTACTCTGGAACTTCAACAATTCCAGATAAGGGTTTATCCGCCAAAATGATTTCACTTATTTTGTGAAGATTTTTCCAGAAACTCAATATTTCTTTTCAGTCCGGCAAATTTTGTTCTTTTGACAGGCGATTTGCGGAAAATTTCGGAAAACAGTTCCTGCGTAAGCTCCTTCCACTCTCCTTTTTTAAAATTTTTCAACGCTTCATTCGGTTTGAATTTCATTTGCTGATGAGGTGACGAAAAACGGTTCCACGGACAGACATCCTGACAAACATCGCAGCCAAACATCCAGTCGTCCATCTTGTCCTGAAAATAATCGGGAATAGAGTCTTTGAGCTCGATTGTTGCGTAAGAAATACATTTGCTTCCGTCAATCAGCTTTTCTGAAACAATTGCATTGGTGGGACAAGCATCAATACATTTTCGGCACGTTCCGCAATGATCGGTCACCGGATGATCCACAACAAGTTCCAGATCGCAGATAATTTCCGCTAAAAAATAGAACGAACCGCTCTGTCTTGTAATTAAATTCGCGTTTTTTCCTACCCATCCGATTCCTGATTTTCTCGCCCAGCTTCTTTCCAGAACCGGAGCAGAATCCACAAAAACACGAAATCCGAATTCCCCGATCTCTTCCTGAAGCTCTGCAACCATTTCACGTAAGATATCTTTAATTACTTCATGGTAATCTTCCGCATAAGCATATTTAGAAATTTTAAAATTTTCGAGAGTGGAAATTTTTTCTTCGGGAAAATAATTGTAGGAAAGAGAAATTACAGACTTGGAACCTTCTACGAGCAATCTGGGGTCTAATCTTTTATCAAAATAATTTTCCATGTATTTCATTTCGCCGTGGAAATTATTTTTCAGCCAGTTTTCGAGTGGTTTTGCCTCTTCTTCAAGAAAATCTGCTTTCGAAATTCCACAGTTCTGAAACCCAAAACTTTTTGCCTTGGATTTTATAAGCTGAGCATATTTTTCTGCGGTTGAAATCATGATTTACACTTGCAAAATTAAGATTATTTTATAATTTTGCCGCGTTTGAAAAATTCAGACCTTACAACTAAGGAAAAATAATAACTCATGAAAAAAATCTGTCTGTTCACCGGACTTATTTCTGCCACGTTTTTTAACGCACAAATAAAATTCGAAAAAGGATATTTCGTAAATAATTCAGGACAAAGAAGTGAAGTTCTGATCAAAAATCTGGACTGGAAAAACAATCCTACAGAATTTGAATACAAAACAGAAGAAACTTCTGCAGAAACAAAAAAAGAATCCATTAAAAATATTCAGGAATTCGGAATCGATAATGAGCAAAAATACATCAGAAAGACGGTGATGGTAGATCTTTCTTCTGATCAGCTGCAATCGATGTCTTACGAGAAAAAAGCGAATTTTGCAGAAAAAACCGTTTTCTTAAAATATGTAGTGGAAGGAAAAGCAGACTTATTGTATTATGAAAATGAAGACCTTGAAAGATTTTTCTTCTCTGTGAACGATTCTGAAGTAAAGCAGCTTGTTTATAAACCTTATTATATTGAAAATTCATTAATTGCTTATAATGAAGAATATAAAAAGCAGATTCTGGATAATCTGAATTGCGGAGTAGATCTTACGGACGTTAATAAACTGAATTACAAACCAAAAGATCTGATTAAAGTTTTTCTGAAATACAACGAATGTTCTAACAGTTCTGCGGTAAACTACAATCAAAATTACGAAAAAAGAGATCTTTTTAATCTGACTATAAGACCGGGGATGAATTTTTCTTCTTTTGAAATGGTAAATGATTATTATTCCGGAAGCGGAAATGCGAAATTCGATAATAAAATATCTTTCAGAATAGGTCTTGAAGCTGAAATTATTCTTCCTTTCAATAAAAATAAATGGGCCGTTTTCGCAGAACCTACTTATCAGTATTACAAAACAGAAAAGCAATCTGTTGTTTATGAAGGGCAGCCTTTCGAAACAACATCAATCAGAAATATAGATTATAAATCGATAGAAATTCCTTTGGGAATAAGACATTATTTCTTTCTGAATGACAAGTCTAAAATCTTCATTAATGCGGCGTATGTTTTTGACATTGAAATGGGATCAAATATCCGATATGATTATAATAATTTGAAAATATCTTCCGGCAATAACTTTGTTTTCGGGGTAGGATTTAAGTATAATGATAAGTTTCAGGTGGAATTCAGAACATCCACCAATAGAAATCTGATGCAAAACTATTTAAACTGGACTTCGAAATATCAGACTTCTTCTGTGATCTTAGGATATACGCTGTTTTAGAAAAAGCTGTGAAATTGTAAATTTTCTTTAAATTTTACGTATTTTCGTTATAAGTTTAATCTAATAAAACAAATTATGTCTTTATCAGAAGTTATAAAATCAGGAAATTATGCATTAATCGACGTTCGTGAACCTATGGAACTGGAAATGGACGGCAACATAGAAGGTGCTAAAAATATTCCTTTGGGAGAAGTGGAAGACAGAAAAGAAGAAATCCTGTCTATTGAAAAGCCTGTAATTTTGTTCTGCAGAAGCGGAAACAGAAGCGGAAAGGCTTTAGAATATCTTAACTCTCAGGGTTTGCAAGACGGCTACAACGGCGGAGGCTGGGCTGAGCTGAAAGCAAATCTGGAAGCAAATCAGGGAACTTTTTAAAAAGTTCCTTTTTTTATCTGAAAATTTTTGAAAATGAACCTGAAAGAAAGATTTCTTCAAAACTGTTTTTTATTTACCGAAGATCAAAATCTTATTGGAGATCTCTGGTCTGAAATTGAAAATAAATATAGCGAGAAAGGGAGACATTATCATAATCTTGAGCATCTGGAAAATATGTTCTCTGAACTGGATGCTGTAAAAGAAGAAATTGAAAATTATCCTGTTCTCTCATTTTCTGTTTTCTATCATGATGTAATTTATGATGCTGCTTCAAAATCAAATGAAGAAAAAAGTGCTGAATTTGCAGCAGTAAGACTGAAAAGACTTCATGTAGACTCTCATTTCAGTCAAAAAGTTTCTGAACAGATTCTTGCCACCAAATCGCATCACTTATCTGAAAACAGCGATACCAATTATCTTTTAGATGCTGATCTGTCGATTCTCGGAAAAGATTCTGAAGTATATTTTGATTACACTAAAAAAATAAGGAAGGAGTATTCCATCTATCCCGATTTGCTTTATAAACCGGGAAGAAAAAAGGTTTTAAAACATTTTCTGGAACAGAAGGATATTTTTAAGACCTCCATTTTTAAAGAAAAGTATGAGGATATTGCAAGAAAGAATATTCAGATAGAAATTGATGGGTTTTGATCTTGCATTTATTGACCACCCCGTCAAAAATTCTTTGAATTTTCGCCCCCCCTCCAGAGGAGGGGAATGTAATGCTGCTTAAATTTTACCAGCTATTTTTCAGGATTCTGCCTTTATAATTGAGATAATAAACTCTGTAGATTTTTGCAGAACCGAATCCGGAATTTCTTTGTGCGGTGTATGTCCGATGTTCGGAATGATGAACTTTTCTGCTGCTCCGCTTACCTGAGAAATTGTTTTTTCAACCTGATCCAATGTTCCGTATTCGTCATTTTCTCCCTGAATAAATAACAAAGGTGAAGCTATATCTTTCAGGAGATATTCAATATTCCAGCTTCTGAATCTGTCGCTTAACCAGATTTCCGTCCAGGCTTTTACTATCATTTCAACTTTATCGCCATGATATCTTGCAAGACGTTGCGGAAGATTGGTGGTTTTATAAGCTTCAAAAGCATCTTTTACACCGTTTACTGTTATGTCTTCCACGAAAATATGTCCGGCTTCGCAAAGAGTTGCAGTGACTTTTTCAGAATATTTAGCGGCGAAAATCAGGGCAATTGTTCCGCCGTCGCTGTGTCCGAAAAGGATTATATCATTTATATTCAGTTCTTTTAAGAGGCCATTCAGGAGATCGGCTTCCTGCTCCATATAATTATTTTCTCTTTCATAGGTAGGCATAGGAAAAGATTTTCCGTAGCCTAAACGATCATAGACCAACACATTACATTGCGTCTGCAAAGCCAGTTTTTCCGGAAAGTCTCTCCAAAGCTGAGTGCAGCCTAAAGAATCGTGCAGAAAAACAATAGTTGGTTTATTTTCAAAAGAGTTATGATATTCTGTATATAGTTTTTTCCCATTGACATTAACAATCCTTCCTTCCATTAACTTTCAGATTAATTCTATAAACTTGGCGTATTGGTTTCGTTAAATTCTTTAAGTAAATTCTGAAAAACGGTTTCTACGGGAAGAACTTCATCAATTAACGCAGAAACCTGTCCGATTTCGAGTTCGCCCTCTTCCATATCGCCTTCGAACATTCCTTTTTTGGCTCTTGCACGTCCTAAAGAAGCGATTAGAGACTCTTTGTTTCTTCCAACGTTGTAGATCTCCTCCAGTTCATTAAAGAACTTATTTTTAACCATTCTTACAGGCGCGAGTTCTTTAAGGGTAAGATGGGTATCTCCTTCCTGAAGTTCTGTAATTTTATTTTTCCAGTTTTCATGGGCACTTGCTTCTACAGTAGCTGCAAATCGGGAACCGATCTGAACGCCGTCTGCGCCTAAAATCATGGCTGCTTTCATCTGGGAGCCTAAAGCAATTCCTCCTGCGGCAATCAGCGGTTTGGAAATATGTTTTCTTACATTCGGGATCAGGCAGAATGTAGTGGTTTCATCTCTTCCGTTATGACCGCCTGCTTCAAATCCTTCGGCAACTACGGCATCCACTCCTGCCTCTTCGCATTTCATGGCAAATTTTGTTGAAGAAACCACATGAGCAACCTTCAAACCTTCTTTCTGCAAAGTTTCGGTATATGTTTTAGGGTTTCCGGCAGAAGTGAAAACGATTTTCACTCCTTCTTCCAGAATAATCTGAATCACTTCATCCAGATTAGGATACAGCATGGGTACATTTACTCCGAAAGGTTTGTCTGTAGCCTGCTTACATTTTTGGATATTTTCCCTTAAAATATCGGGATACATGCTTCCTGCACCGATTAATCCGAGACCGCCGCAATTGGAAACGGCAGAAGCCAGCTTCCATCCGGAATGCCAGATCATGCCTGCCTGAATGATAGGATATTGTATATTAAAGAGTTGTGTAATTTTATTTTGTTGTGAATTCATCTGGTGAAGCTTTTTTGCTGAATTAAAATCTATGAAACTGCTCATGCTGTAAAAATAATAAAAATAGCGGTCTTCAGAAGATTTTGGGCATAAAAAAACCTTCAGAAGTTCTGAAGGTTTTGATGATTATTTTTTAATTGAATCTCTTTTCCAGTTGGCTTTGAAGTTACAAGAATCGTAACGTCCGTCGATGGAGATGAATGTTGTCGGAAGCTTTGAGTTAACAAATTTTTCGATCATTTCATTTCGCTTTTTATTCAGCGCCATCTGCTTCACTCTGTCGTAATCTGTTTCCAGTTTGATCTGGTGAGCAGGAATTACATCTTCCACTTTTACGATTTTTACTACTTTTCTTTCTCTTTCATCCATATCATCAAAAGCGGTTGTAATATCTCCTTTGTTTAATCCTGCCAATTCGTAGCTGATTGTTCCCGGAACTGTTTCTCTTTCGATTTTATTTGATCCGTCCGCTCCCGGAATAACTCCCGCATTGAACTTGGTTCTTTTATCGTCTGAGAATCTGAAGGTAGCATCTTTGAATGTCATTTTTCCGCTAAGAATTAAACCTCTGATACTGTCCAGTTTAGCTTTTGCTGTTTTAATTTCCTCATCAGTAGGAGTTGCCATCAGAAGGATGTGTCTCGCTTCGTAGATTTTTCCCGATTTTTTAACAAGCTGGATAAGGTGATATCCGAATTCCGATTCTACAGGCTCTGAGATCTCTCCTTCCTGAAGATTTAAAGCGGCTGCCTCGAAAGGTTTTACCATCTGTCCTTTGGAAATGTTTTTCATTAAACCTCCGTTGGAAGCGGTTCCTTTGTCTTCAGAGAAAATCCTTGCCTGACTTTCAAAAGTTTCTCCTCCTTCAATATCTTTCTTGATTTTTTTCAGCTTATTAATCAGCTCGTCTTTATGGGCATCCGTAAGTTTCGGATACATCATGATCTGAGATAACGACACCTCATCTTTAATTTCAGGAAGCTGACTTTTATATAAATTATAGAAGTCGGTTACCTCATTTGGTGTAACGTCCGCTTTATCTGTAATTCTCTGAATTTTAGCCTGTCCGTAATATTGGTCGGTATCGATTTTTTCGATTGCGTTTTTCATTTCATATCCGTTTCTGAACTTGTAGGCTGCCAACATTGTTTTTTCATCAGGAAACTGAGAAAGCAACTGCTGATATTTTGCATTCGCCTGTTCTTTAATTGCAGCAGAACGGTTATCGATTAACGTATCTCTTTTAGCAGCGTACACCAAAAGCTTATTATTCAGTAAGTTTTCTAAAAACTCACACTTATCTATGTTGGAAGCTCCCTGCTGTTTTGCATAATTCATCTGCTCATTGATGTCAGATTCCAAAACAATTTCATCACCGATTACAGCAGCAATTCCATCCACTAAATCTCCCTGTTTTAACTGAGCGTTCATCATATTTGCACCAAACAACATGATGAAAATTCCAAAAAGAAAAGTGATCTTAAGTTTATTTATCATTTTACTATTTTAAACAAGTTGCAAATTTAGAATTCTTAATGAATTACACTAAATTTTTTATTATAAATATTTCTTAAAAAGAGGTATTTATTGTACTTCTACGTCGAAAGTTGTTAATTCTTTAAACTGCTTCAGTCTTCCGAATACGTCTGATTCGTTTACTTCCTGAATTCTTTCTGTCCCGAATTTCTCAACCGTGAAAGAAGCCATAGCCGAACCTACGATTAATGAAGACTTCATGGTTTCGAAATCGAATGTTCCTTTTTTAGCTAAATAGGCTGCAAAACCTCCTGCAAAAGTATCTCCAGCTCCGGTTGGATCGAAAACTTCTTCCAGTGGTAAAGCCGGAATGGCGAATACTTTATGATCGTGGAAAAGCAATGCTCCGTGTTCTCCTTTTTTGATGATAACGAACTTCGGACCCATTTCGTGGATCTTTTTAGCTGCTTTTACCAAAGAATATTCTCCTGAAAGCTGTCTTGCTTCTTCATCGTTGATTGAAATCACGTCCGTCTTAGCAATCATCTGCATTAGTGTTTCCAAAGCTGTATCCATCCAGAAATTCATGGTATCAAGAATAACCAGTTTCGGACGGTTGTTCATTTTTTCAAGTACGGAAAGCTGTACTCCCGGGTGAAGATTTCCTAATAATAAGATCTCTGCATCCTGCATAGAATCCGGAATTTTAGGATCAAAATTTTCAAGAACGTTTACTTCAGTTGCCAAAGTATCTCTTGTATTCAGGTCGTTGTGGTATTTTCCTGCCCAGAAGAATGTTTTCCCTTCTTTTACGATTTCAATTCCCTCTACATTAACCTCTCTGTTTGTGAACATATCAAGATATTCCTGCGGAAAATCTCCTCCTACCACAGAAACGATTCCGGACTTAACGCCCAAAATAGATGAAGTGATCCCGATATACGTAGCTGCACCTCCTAAAATTTTATCTGTTTTTCCAAATGGCGTTTCAATTGCGTCGAACGCAACACTTCCTACAACTAAAAGTTTCATATTTTTTTCAAAGTATTTTAAAAGTAAATTATTTTTTCCATTCAAATGTGTCCAGCAGGTGTTTCATATCTCTTTTGATATAATCTACCGCAGGAGCCAAAGAATCCGGTTTCGGTCTTGTGTTAAAGTATAAATAGGCAGTTACAAAATGTTTGGTACTGTCTGTAATGTAAAACTGAAGATTGGAAGCGCTCTGTCCTTTCAGTTCATAAAAATTTCCGTATACCTTTTTTTCAGGATATTCGAAAGATTTTGTGTCGATTG
>NZ_JBBCQL010000174.1:0-9724 GCF_037149975.1 Chryseobacterium sp. VD8
TGTCTTTTGCGAAATCGGCAGCCAGTTCTTCAAGCTCGTTCTGAAGGGCAAGGAAAGGATTATCAAACTTTCTGTATTCAGGAGCCATTCTTACGACTTCAACTTCCATCGCTGCCCCTGTAACGCGCCATGAAAGGATGTTCATGGAGAACAGCATTTCTTTTTTCACTTCCGGACTGACGATAAAATCTGAAATTTCCAGCAATCTGAAAAGTTCATCTATTTCATTTTCAGGAAGATTATGAAAGAAACTCAGATCTTTTTTCGGAGTAAGACTTACATTATCAATCATATACCAGATCGTATTTTCGTTAACGACCGGTGGAAGCACTTTATTCAGAATTCTTTTTTTAAGCTCAGGAATAAAGGCATTTTCTGATAAAATATTGGCTTCTGTAAGGGATAAGTTGAATGCTTTTCCTTTAAAAATATTTTGAAGGTAATATTTAAAATTCTCAAGAATTTCAGTATTTGCTCTGAAAAAGCTGAGAAGATCTGCAAAATCTGACATTTTTACGCTTTCTAAAATTTCGGCAAACGGATCGAGCGAAAGTGTTTCATTCCTAAAAGAGAAATATTTTTTAAGAGCAGACTCAAAACTTGTGCTGGAATTAAAGAGTTTCATTGGTGCAAAGATACTATTTCAGACTCACATTCCTCATCTGTCTCATGATCCAGTTGTGCTTCTTTCTCAGATAAGGAGAGGGATTTTTAGGATCATATTTTTTAGGATTGGGTAAAACGGCTGCAATCCACGCTGCTTCAGAGGTGGTAAGATCTTTGGATGATTTTCCGAAATAATATTCTGAAGCCGCTTCTATCCCGAAAACACCCTGTCCCATTTCTATGGAATTCAGGTATCTTTCCAGAATGATGTCTTTATTCCAGACTTTTTCGATGATGAAAGTATACACTGCTTCCAGTCCTTTTCTGATCCAGCTTCTACCCTGCCAAAGAAAGATATTTTTTGCCGTCTGCTGAGAAATCGTACTTCCTCCTTTTAATTTTTTTCCTTTTTCGTTGTTTTTCATGGCTTTTTCAATCGCCTGATAATCAAAACCATCATGATCGAAAAATTTCTGATCTTCGGAAGCAATTACTGCTTTTTTTACGTTACTTCCCATTTCATCATAGGAAATATAATCTCTCTGCAATCTTCCGTATTCAAAGAGTCCTCCAATCTGGGTAAGCGTAATGGGAGGATTGAAAAATCTTCCCCAGACAATAAAAACTACGTTAAGAATAAGAAGGACGAATATAATCTGTTTAATTTTTTTCCACATAATTTTAAAAAGAAAGTCAAAAATAAGGAAATACTCCGAGTTATTGCAATTCTTTCATGTAAGTAAGCTGATATCCTGGTAAAAGTTCAGGATGAAAAATTTTAATATAGTCTTTCAACACCAGATCTGCACGTACCACACCACTTTCGAAGAAATCGTTTGCCTGTGCTTTTTCTTTTCCTGTAATCACATAGATTTTTCCTTTATTGAAAACATTCAGTTTGCTGTAAAAAGGATTCATGCTAAGCATTTCTTTTTTGGAGATATGATTTCCTGCGTTGATCCAATACTGTACTTTACCGGATTTTGCAAAAACCTCTTCAAAACTCATGGTTACAGCCTTCTGATCTGTATTGTCTTTAAGAATATATTCTGCATTGGCATCGGAAATAAAATTAGCAGCAGAAGTTTTTCCTCCCGGAAGATACCATACATCTCCATACATTTCGTTTGCTAAAACAATTGGTTTTTCTTTTGCAGTAAGCGCCAGTTTTTTCAGATCACTGTAGTTTTTTTCAACTTCATCGAATTTTGTTTCCGCTTCTTTTTCTTTTCCTAAAAGTTTTCCGAAAAGCTTAATGTAAGCTGTCTTTTCCAAAGGTTTCTGCTCCAGATATTCATCCAGAAAGACAACCTGAATTCCGTTATTTTTCAGCAATTGGTATGTATTGTCAAAACTTGCAATGTGATTGGTAAAAATGGCATCTGGTTTCAGGGAAATAATTTTTTCTACGTCATATTTCTGTTCGCTTCCCAAATTCTGAATTTTTCCCTGTTTAGTTAAATTCTGAATTTTTTCAGAATAAATATATTCGGGATTTGATACGCCGATAATGAGATTTTCTGCATTCAGTTCAGAAATATAACCCGCCATACTTGCATTCAGCAGGATAATTTTTTTAAACGGAATCTGATTTTTCTTGAAATCATAGGTGAAATTTCCGGATTTGATGTGTATTCCTCCATTCTCTTCTTTGTACTGCACCAAATTTGAAACTGAAACAGCTTCCGAAGGTGAATTTTTTGTCTCTCTTTTACAAGAGGTTAGCGCGAAAAACGCTATTAATAGTAAAATTCTCGGTTTCATCTTTCAAAGAAAAGAAAAAAGTGCTATATTTGCAAACCTTTAAACGATAAGGAAACAACGGGCTCGTGGCGCAACTGAATAGCGCATCTGATTACGGCTCAGAAGGTTACAGGTTTGAATCCTGTCGAGCTCACAAGACCGACATTTGGAGTTTTCACTCTCTTATGTCGGTTTTTTTATTTCCTAATCCATTGTTATATTGATAGATACACTGAGCGACAATGTTCATTCTAGGTGTTTGAAAACTTTTTCCGTCAAATTCGACTTTTTGGGGAAATATCAAACACCCAATCGTTCTCTTTGTTTGTAAATCGCCCTGCTGATAAAGGTTTGCCAGGTTTTCCATTGAATCAAGCGCATTTTCTATTTTTGGTCTTTATATCTAATTCTTTACTTTCTGAATCTATCAGCTATAGCTCCTGCTCAAGTTGTTCTATTTACGATTTTGTTACTTTTTTGATTTCTTTATATAGTCTTCCTCATCTAATTTATCTGCAACATACTTATCACGTGCACTTGATACCTTTTCGTTAAGCAAATTAATTTCTTTTGAAACTGATTTTCTTTTGTCTTCAATATCGCTAGTAAATTGTTTGTAGTTATCTAAAAGCACTTCCTTTATTAATTCTTTATAACCGGATTATATTCCAGCTTAAACATTTTAAAGCTTAAAGAGTTCATTAAATTTATCCAAGTCAAATCTGAGAAATTTGTATTAATTAATTGATTGTTTAAATTAATCTTTCAGAAAAGTACTCGATTTAGTTCCTTAACAGAAATTTTGTATACAATAATTTTCCGCAACTTAGTTGAAGTTCATGAAATTACAAGATAAGAGATTCAATTAAATACCACACGAAAATTTACTAACCATTCCATAATAAATTAATTCAAAATTCAGTAATAATACTGAATTATTTTTACAGAAATTATATTAATATTGTTTTGTTGATAAAGTATAAACTAAACCTATTAGCACAGGTTGGGGATTTATGTTTTTCCCTATGCTTTCATCTGTTGGTCATAATTTAGTCATGATGTTAGTAACTATTATTATGCTAACTGAGCATATGGGAACATCCTCGAGTTGCTAAGTGGGAAATTAATATCAGACTAAAATTTTACAATTTATATTGTATAAAATGGGATTTGTAAAACAGTGTAATAATTTTTTAATAATCACCCTCGTTATAACTAAAGAATGTTATTGCAATTTTAAAAATATAATTAACTAAAAACTAATAATCTAAATAACCATGAAATTAAAATTTAAAAAACTGATGCTTTTGAGCATTACAGCGGCAATTTTACAGGGGCTTACATCTTGTAAAAAAGAAACTTACTCTAATACTAAAACAAGTTTAGCAAGTATTTTTGAAGATTACAATAAGAATAACGAAATTAAAAATACAGTCGATACCATAGTTCTTGACAATGATCAAATGTTTGTTGACTGGTCTTGGCAAAAATTTTTATGGTTAACGTCAAATACCAAAGATAATGTTCCTGTATTTATGAAAGAATTAAAACAGGTTAATGATTTTGGCGAAGAAATAAAAATAGATTCTTTAAAAAAGAAAGGATTACCATCTTCATACATAAAAGATGGTAAATTACCATTAATCTTAGATTTGTATCAACAAGCAGACGGAACAAAATTGAGTAGCAAGAGCAATTCTCTTGTAAGGTATTCAATACATGCTAATGACGGAATATTAGAGATGTTTCATTCAGCCGATGCATCATTAATTATTAGCCAAGCAGCTGAAATACTAAAAAATGACAGCTTAAAGCGTTCTATTCGTGAGAGTAAAAATCAATATCCAGTTGGTGCTACCGAAATTAAAATAGCTTGGATAGAAACATCTCAAGTAGTAGATTCTACTAAAACGTTTAATATAACTGCAATTGTTAATAAACCTGATAAAAATTTGCACGAAAATTATAATAACGCTGAGCTAAAAAGAATGTCTATGATTGGCTTTCATATATTTACCGTTACAGCAGAGCACCCTGAAGGCGTGTGGTCAACTTTTGATCAACGAGACTTAGCACCAGACAGAACAAGTTTTCATGGAGACCCTGTAAATTCTAAATCAGATAAATACACATTATTCGACGGAAACGCTGTTGGAAATACAGAAGATGGAATTATTCAAGATAAAACCACTCTTACTCCAAAAGTTAAAAATAAAGTATTTCAATCCTACCCTGAAGGAGTTAGATACAATCAGGCATCTCAAGGAATGGAGGTTATTAAAGAAGATAAAGAGTTTGCTACAATGATTAAATCTAGTAACGAATTAGCTAAAAAAGCCCTTACGAATGATAAAGTTAAAATATGGGCGAACTATAAATTTGTAGGCTCTATATGGTCAAAAACGAATGCTCCAATTAATGAGTTGCTAGATGGAGATTTATCAAAACCATATGGTACCGGTAATGGGCAAAGTTTTGGTAGTTTAGATTTAGCAAATGTCACTATGGAAACCACATTCCAAGCAGAAGGAATGAATTGTTTTACTTGTCACTCTATGAATAATAATTTGTATAGGACAAATACATCAAAAAAAATAAATGTTAAGTCTCCTTTGATTAACTCGCACTTATTTGAAAAATATGCAGAATTAAAAGCAGCATTATTAGCAAGTCAAGGAACAGCCAAAACTGACATTAATAAAAAATTGAATACTAATACAATGAAATCTTCTAATAATATAGATGAAATTAATAAGTTAAAAAATAACATAAGGGAATCATCTCGTGAAGAAGCTAGAGAATTACTTAAAAAGTAGTTATAATACCCTTAAAATACTGGATCGATATTTAATTTTAGGTAATTGTATAATTAAATGTACCACGTTTCATCTTTACTTATATCCTATTAACAACGTACAATTAAAATATTCTTTGTAAAATTTCTATGAAAAGGTGGAAGCCAATCTAAGTAAAATAAAGTAAAACTATTTCAATTTAGATTGTTTCAACTATTTAAAATTATATTGCAAAAAAATCTTCTTAATTACGAGAAATTTAATGCTAGATTTCGAATAGCCAATTCTTGTTTAATCTGGCTTAATCGAATCAAATCATCGACAATAGTGTTTGAAGATACGCTCGTTAAGGTCACAAAAACCCAAAAGCGCCAACTAAAAACAGTTGGCGCTTTTTTTATTTAACATTTCTTGTAATTAGTTCTTTTTAAGGAAACCTATATCACATACCCGCCTAAACAGTAAAATTTCAGTATGAAATATTTGATTGAACGGGTACAATGAGCAGGAGCACTAAATTATAATGGAGTTTCTGTTTTTATTATTTCATTAATGTTTTTATTATTTCATTAATGTTTTTATTATATGTAATCCGGCTGATATTTCCTGAATTATTTCGTCGTGTAATATCGAAAAATCTACATTTTGACCGGTCTTATCTTCCCAGTATATTACCTTCTCAGAAAGCTTTATCGGAGTAATATTAATAGGACATTCTTGTATAGAATAAGGAAGTATTTTATTATGTGTAAAAATATAAATTTGTAATATAAAATAAAACTAAACATCAATATCGAATCTATAATATTTCTCATTTATAACCTTTCTTAACCCATTGTATATTTCATAATTTTTTCATATATTTATCAAAACTAAAAAAAACATGAAAAACTATTTATTCGCAGTTACTGCAAGTGTATATGTTTGACATTACACTTTAAATCACCCGAGATGACTCCCTGAGCGCATCAATAGTCTTTGAAAATTATTCATATCATGACTGATAAAATTATGGATGAATCTACCTTATCAAAATTCTTACAATATAACAGTAAAATTATTTCAATTTGGAGTAATAATTAGGGTATACAGAAACAGGAAACTCATTTTAGAACAGAATATCTTTATTAATATAAGTCTGCTTTTATCATTGTCAGCAATCTGAATAATCAATAAAAATCACTGTTAAATTTTACAGTTAAACAGTCTTTAGATTTACATCATCACCAAACATTTATAGCAATATGTCAAAACGGAATCTCTATGCCACCCTTGTTGGCATTAATAATTACAGGGCAGTTAATAAACTGAATGGATGTATACAGGATATTTTAAATATTGATGATACCCTTCGTAAAGTATGTGCTTCTCAGAATGATGATCTGAATTATATGCCCTTGTATTTGCTCGCTCCCAATGAAAATGATCATTCTATTGCAGAGCATGAACACAATATTCAATATAGTGACCCAAGCTTTGAAAATATTACAGGCATAGGCTTTAACCATCTCGCCCAGGCTGGTGAAAAAGATATCTGCCTTTTTTATTTTAGCGGACATGGCTCTACGATAACCTCCCCTCCCGAGTTTAGAGATTATAAAGGGAATCCTCAGAACGAAACTCTTGTTTGTGCAGACAGCCGTACTTCTGGCATACGTGATATTTTAGATATAGAGCTGGCTTACTTACTGTCTAATGCACTAAAAGGTAAACCGAATGTACATTGTCTTGTCATCATGGATTGCTGCCACAGCGCTGACAATACGCGGGCAATTGAAGCAGCATTCGATGTGATGATGGTTCAGAACAGACAGGCTCCCCAATCTACTTCTATTTTGGAATTTAAGGATTGTATAGGCTATAATACAGATTTTTTCACTTTAAAAGACGGCAAGGTTAGCTATAAACCGGCCCGATATGTACAATTATCTGCCTGCCGGGATCATGAACAATCAAGAGATAATCCCCAAGGAGGGTTATTTTCCAGAAAGCTGGTAGAACTGTTGCAGAATGAAGGGACTGCATTAAGTTATTCTAACCTCATGAAAAGCGTAGCTGCTGCAGTATCTATCGCTAATGCAGCTCAAAATCCTGTTGCTGATGCTACCGACCCTGAAGATCTGAATCAGCCTTTTCTTGGAGGCAGTATGGTTCCTTACCGTGCCAGCTTTGAAGTACATTTTAATCGCGGAACAAAACAGTGGGAGCTTATGGCCGGCCTTCTGAACGGGATTACCGGACCTAATAACAATCAGAAAACCATTATCAGAATAGAGGGAACTAATGTGAAGGCAGAAGTTTATCAAGCCAATATGAAAACCAGTTTTCTTCAGGGAAGTGATCTTGATCAACTTGATCCGGCCCAACTTTATCAAGCACAGATTATCAGTCTGGCTTTAAAGAAAAAACGCATCGGGGTTTCACAAAAGATCCGGAATAATGATACAATACTGGGATCTCTGAAAAATGCAGCCAGTAAAGACCTATTGTATGTTGAACTGATAACCGACTCATCACAGGACATCGATTATCTTGTAAATATATATGAAAAAGGCGGAACTCCTTATTATTATCTGTCCGAAATACAACAGGACATCCCAATATTCAAAGCAGAATCTTCAGCGGATATTTTCTGGAATCATACCGATTCGGTTGCCAAATGGTATTTTGTGAAAAAGCTTGAAAACGGAACAACCCGCTTCAAAGCAAGCGATTTCATATTTACCGTGGAAAAAATTGAGGGACAAGCGATTAGTCCTGAAAATGTAAAAGATGTACAGGGTAAGATTTCCCATGTTCCTCCTGAAAATTCAATCGAATTTTCATACAGGGATAATTATGCTCCGGCATTTCGCTTCAGCATCAGCATTCATCCCGATTCTGCTCTCAAAGAATGTTACATTAGCAGTATTTATCTGGATAGTCTTTTTGGTATTTATACTAAAAAAACAAGGCAGGCTATTAATCATCTGACAAAAGACGGAGCTATCCGACTGATAAGCTCTGATAATGGTGATGAATATGATCTGACCGGTTTATTTATTGACCCGGATTATACTTCCTACGGCATTAATGAAATCACAGACTATCTGAAAATTGTGGTATCCTCTCATCCTGATATTAATCTGGATCATTTTGATCAACCCAGCCTTCAGTTGCAAAATCTTAACTATAAAAGTGCCGCAGCCGGAACAGAGCTTTTTAAAGGAGCAGGATCCCCCTTCACTCAGAAACCCTCGGAAGCTGATTGGGCGGTATTCAATTTCCCAATAAGAATCATTGGTCCTAATAAAAGTAAAATATTGAAAGCAGGAACGCCTGTCGTTTTTGATGCTTTTGAAATATCAGCTCCCGGTAATTTTGAAGGATTTGTAACGGCGGTATCCGGATCCGATATTCAGACATCCCGCAGCATTAAAGACCTTTATGGGTCTTCAATCTGGGGAGAAGCTCTTACAGACCGTACTCCTTTTGAATCCGGCCTGGGGTCTGATAACAACTCCATTATAGCCCTTGAAATCAGTGCTTCCGGTAAAGATATCTTTCCTCAGCTTGAGGAAGGAAATCCTTTGAAAATAAAATTAACCCCTTCTTTACAATCAAGATCAATAGATGAATACGACTCCACTATTGTTCCTTACGGCTTTGATGAAGAAAGCGGATTATTCTACCCCGTAGGTTATATGAACAATGAAGAGGAAATCATTATTGAACAGCTTCCAAAAGCAACTTCAGGCTCGTTGGTAAGTGATGCCATTACCAGTAGAAGTATTTCAAGTTCCATAAAGCTATTTTTCAAAAAATTATTCCGGCTACCGACAGAAACCCTGACATTACATTATTTTGAAAATGGCTGGAGTTCTACTACCAATATAAGTACTATAAAGGAAAAACTGCAGTCATTACCTCCAGAAGCTACTCTACCATTTATTATTCATGGTATATTCGGAGATACCAGATCCATGACTGAATCATTAAAAGCTGATGCAAGAGTAGGAAACGGCCTGAAAATGATGCTGAGTTTCGATTATGAGAACCTTGAAAATACAATTCCCGAAATTGCAAAAAAACTGGCCATTCAGTTGAATACAATTGGCCTTCCCGATCAGTCAATGCCTAAGCTCACTGTTGTTGCCCACAGTATGGGAGGATTGGTTACCCGCCAGTTTATTTGTGAAAACGGAGGAGCAGATATGGTATCAAAATTTATTATGGCCGGAACACCCAACGGCGGCTCGGAATGGGGAAAGGCATCAGGACAGATTGTACAGAGTCTGCAATTATTACTGACTCATGCACTCAATGTAACTGGGCCTGTAAAATGGGCTATTACCGGACTGAGCTTTTTAATTAAAAACTTTTATAATCCGGGCAATACGCTTAAAGACATGACTATAGCAAGTCAGTTTCTGAGTGACCTCAGCAATAAAACATTTCCTGCAAATCTTCCTTTTTATATTGTGGGCAGCGATACTGAGCTGGTGGATGATAGTTATACTACCGATGATCCTTTTTTCAAAAAGCTTCCCCAAATATTAAAAACAGGAGCGCTGTACCCCGCCCTTACAAAAGTATTATTT
>NZ_JBBCQL010000175.1:0-9722 GCF_037149975.1 Chryseobacterium sp. VD8
CGTCAATTCTTTTAACCCCCTTTATTTTACCTTCATTATTTTTTCTGACAATAAGTTCCAAATCTTTTTTCTGATCTACAAATGATCTGAAGTCCATATAAACTCCGTTCGTAAGAGAATCTGCTTTATAAATCGGCATTTTTTCCTTTATATTCTTTTCATAGTCTTCCAGTTCATTTTCGGCTATAGGATAGTTTAGAGCCTTTACATCGTAAGAATCATTAATAATATTGGATAATTCAGCAGATATTCTGGCAGCAATAGCTCTAGTTATATAGGCATGATCTCTCTGCATATAGTCTTTGGAAATATTAAACTTCTTTAAAAAATAATATTTATCATTTCTTTTAAGAAAAGTAACCATTTTCATTTGCAGATGTCCCATTTGTGATCTTTCGGCTGGAATATCTTTTACTGCAAGTTCTTCGAGAATAAGATAATAATCCGTTTTTCCTGTTTCTTTATTATTTTCCGCAAACCACTCAGTAAATAATTTTTCAAGATCATCTTTTTCAAATTTTACTTCATAAGGATCTTTCCTGTGCGATACAATTCCAATAGTTTTGTCTTTTCTCTTATCTAATAGAGTAAAAGATTTAGCAATATGATTTTTGTCTTTTATATTATTTTTAAGTTCTATATACTGAATTTTCTGTGCCGTTAGAAAGCACGAGAACATCAAAAACAGAATTATTTTTTTCATAGTTAAAAATTTCATTAAAAATAAAGTTTTAATTTAAAATTAAACGACCCTCACAAATAAATTGTAAGGGTCATCCAAGATTAAAAGCAAGTTTCCGACATTGGCAACCTGTTTTGAATCTGTATAGTTATTTTTCTTCTAATGATTAAATATGAACAAAATTCTTTTTATGGTAATTGATCAAAAATATCATTAAAATCGTATTCTCCTGTCATCGGATCGATGTAAATTTCCTGAGGATTGTGGCTCAGCTTATTCGGATTAAAAAGTAATGCATCTGCAATTGCGCCAGCCAATCCAAACATGATTCCTAATCTAATATCATATTGAGCCGGAAATAAACTTGAAGGTTTTGCAACAATGTAAAATCCTTTTTCGTTTTTTAGCAGTTCCTGAAATCCGGAATAGGTATTTTTAAACGCTTTTCCGTTTTCTACATAGATAAACATTTTACGGGAAGGAATTTTCATTTTCTTTCCGTTTTCAGTTTTTACAGCCCTGTCTAATGTTCCATTTTCCCATCGCTCCAAAGTATAGCCTTCTTCCGGAGTCTGCCTGAAAAACGAATTGCAATCCAGATAGATTCCTTCTTTTAACGTCTCATTTTTAAATGCAGGATAATTATTTACATAGCTTTGATAATTGGAAATATCATCCAAGGTAAGATCATATTTTGAAGGTTTGGATTTATATGTTTTTTCAAGATACAAAGAAAAAAGATGATGTATATTTCTCACCATCGCATCGGCAACATCTCTGTGGCTGAACATAAATGTAGTATCCTTTTTATACAGAAAATGATATTTATCTCCTTCCTTCACAAAACTTTGCAGGGAAAATTTCATGGTTCCGATGTTTTTCCTTTCGTACGTTTCTTTTACAGATAATCTAAGATCATTAAGAACTAACACAAGATCCTGCTTCCCTCCCTTCAGATTACTTTTACGGTACCATTCGGAAAGATCGTCTTCAGGACTGGTCTGAAACGAAACTTCTCTCATTTCTTTACCATCTCCAAATGGCAGAACCCCGATGGTTCTATCTTTTCTGTTATCAATAACAATTAATGTGTTGTAATCTCCTTCTCCATTATTAGGAATATCCCCTTTCAGTTTTATGATTTCTTTATTCTGGGCAAAAGAAATAATCATAAGACAAGTCGTCACAAGTTGTAAAAATTTTTTCATCATTAAATTTTTTAAATTAAAATTACTCGGTAAAAATATATTCTCCGGTAAGCGGATCAATATAAATGGCAGACAGATTTTCCGGTATATCTGTTTCTGTTTTTCCGGAATCGAGTGCTGTCTTCTGTTCGGTTAGAAAGCACGAAAACATTTAAAACAGAATTATCTTCTCCATCGTCAAAAATTTTCGCAAAAATATAGTTTTAATTTAAAATTAAACGACCCTCACAAATAAATTGTAAGGGTCGTCCAACATTAAAAAAATAAACTATTATGGGTTTTGTCTTGGTCTTAGAGCGCTACCGCTGCCACTATTCCCAAAAGGTTTTCTTTCATTCATTTTATCTCTCATCATTCCTTCAGACTGAAAAAGTTTCAAAACTTTTTGGCAAGGTATTACCTTCTGCATTTTATCTGCATATTTTTTTCTGTTATCAAGCAGCTTCTGCCCTACTTCGAAACTCTGCTGAAGCTTGGCTTTCGCTTCTTCATCGGATAGATCTTCAGGATTAAAATCTGAATTGAACTGACTTTTTATCTGCTTCTGGCTTTCCAGATATTCATTATAAATATCGGTAAATTCATCTTTATCGTTAGGATCAATATCCAGATTTTCCATCACCATATTGTTTCTGAATTTCATCAGAAGTGCCTTTCTTTCCTCAGGAGAAAGATTGTTGATGATCTCCTTTCTCTGCTTAGGATCCATCTTTTTCCAGTCATAATCTGTCCTTTGGGCATTCAGACCAAAACTATAGATAATAAAAAGCGTAAATAATATCTTTTTCATTTTCTTTTAATTATATAAGTCCAGATAAACGTCCTGGGTAGAATTGCTTGCCAACTCCGATATTTCGGAATTTGAGAAAGAATCCAGATACTCGTTTATCTGAGCCTCATTTTGTTTCGAAACAGATGGTGAAGATTTTGGTTTCACTTCATCTGCTGTCTTAGCCGATTTTTCTTCTTTCGCTAAAGACTTATTATTATCCTGACTGCTATCTGTCTGATTATTATTTTCAACAGAAGTTAAATCCGATTTTAAGGTTTCGTAAGCAATCTGGCTCTCCGTTTTCGGTTCCTGAAGGTTTACTGCAACCTGCTCCTTTGCCGGATCTGCGGGATCTCCGTTATTGAAAACAAATGTCGCTCCAAAAACCAAAGCAATAGACGCCGCTGCTGCATATGCCCAGTTCAGTTTAAAAATCGGTGCTTTTTTAGCAGGCAGAATACTTTTCACAACGTTATCCTGAACGGTTTCAAATATATTTTCCGGAACGGTGTAAATATTCTTACGTTCCAGTTGCTCAAGATCAAAATCATTGATCCCGCTCAATACCTTCCCCTGAATATTTTCAAACAAATTTTCAGGGACTTTGTATATATTTTTGCGTTCCAATTTTTCCAGATCAAAATCTTTCATGCTGTTGTTTCTCAAAAATTATCTTTCGTAATTCTCTTTGATATATTCTTCTATCTTCTGTTTGGCATAATGATAATTTGTTTTTAATGTTCCTACCGACATATCCACAATTTTGGATATTTCTTCGTAAGGCAAATCATCATAATACCGCATCATAAATACCAGTTTCTGCTTTTCGGGCAGGCTTTGTATGGCATTCTGCAGCAAAATCTGTATTTCTTCCGCATCACCGTCTGTATTGTCTGCAATAAGATTCTGCATATGGTACTCCGGATCTTCATCCGTTTTCTGCATTTTTTTCAGTTTGTTCACCTGCTGCAACGCCTCATTGGTGGCGATTCTGTACAGCCATGTGTACAACTGGCTGTCATTTTTAAACTGATGAAAATTCTGATAAGCTTTAATAAAAGTTTCCTGCAAAGTATCCTGAGCAAGATCTCCGTCCACAATAATTCTTCTTATGTGCCAATACAATCTACTCTGATAAGCATCCATTAAGGCACGAACTCCTTTTTCCTGAGTTCGCGGATCTTGCATCAACGAAATAATCTCCGTGTCTTTAATCTTCATAGGATGCTTTCATTGTTTTGGATTACAAAAATAATTGAAAGTTAAATTACTCCTTCAATTTTTAGTCCAAATATCATAATTAAATATATGAATTATTTGAAATCTTTACCGTGTATTGCTGACTACAAGAAACTATATATTGGCAGAAATGCTTTATCAAAGGACATTTATTATTAAAATATTGATCTTTATAGTAAAAAACTACAGAAAAATATTTATTTTAAATCCCAATTCTCGAACGTTAAAATTAACTAATTCTGCTTTTAAGAATGAAGTTTCGTGTTTCAAATCACTGTAAAAACTTATATTTGTTTTATGCAAATTGTAATTATCGGTTCAGGAAATGTCGCCTATCATCTGGCAAAAGCATTTGTTGAGAATAACATTCCTCTGGCTCAGATTTTCGGCAGGAATGAAGAGGAGTTAAAAAAAATTTCAGAAGAATTAAAAACACCCTATTCAACTAAAACTTTAGTCGATTCAGATTTATACATCATTAGTGTAAGTGACAATTCTGTTGAAGAAGTTTCGAAAATAATTACTAAAAAAGATAGTCTTGTAGTACATACTTCCGGATCTTTACCTAAAGAAAGCCTGAAAGGCGACTATCGAAAAGCAAGTTTTTACCCTTTGCAGACCTTCTCAAAACTGAAAGAACTGGATTATTCTAAAATTCCGTTTTTCATCGAAACAGAAAACGAACAGGATAAAAAGTTACTTTTTGAAATTGCGTTCAAAATTTCAAAGAACGTCATGGAAAGTACCCATGAAAAAAGAAAGTATATTCATCTTACTGCAGTTTTTGCCTGCAATTTTGTAAATCATTTGTTTACAAGGGCTAAAGAGATTTCGGATTCGCAGGAAATTCCTTTTGATTATTTTTTACCGCTGATTGATGAAACTGTACAGAAAATTTACGAAATTGAGCCGCGATCTGCCCAGACAGGACCCGCAGTAAGAAATGACAAAAGAATACTGGAGCTTCACGAACAATTACTGTATGGGGAAAGCCTGGAAATTTATAAAACAATGAATCACTCAATTCAGAAAATGTATGAGTTATAAGGAGAAACTAAAAAATATCAAAGCGTTTGTATTCGATGTAGATGGTGTTTTCACCGACGGAAGCGTATATCTTATGCCCGGCGGAAATATGTGCAGGGTAATGAATGTTCTGGACGGATATGCTGTTGTAAAAGCATTAAAAAACAATTATCTGATCGGAGTAATTACTGGCGGGAACGATGAAATGGTAAAACACAGAATCAATTATCTGGGTATTGAAGATTATTATGCCAAGTCTCACAACAAGATGGCAGATTTTGAAGATTTCAGAAAAAAACATCACCTTAAATACGATGAAATTTTAACAATGGGAGATGATCTTCCTGATCTTCAGATCCTGAAGAATTCTGCCATTTCTACATGTCCTGAAAATGCAGTACCCGAAATAAAAGCCATTTCCGATTATATTTCGCCCATAAAAGGAGGAAGCGGTGCTGTACGTGATGTAATTGAACAGGTGATGAAAGTTCAGGGAAACTGGCACGATGACGACGATACACAATCTACTTAATTTACTGTAAATGAAATTATTATTAGCCTCACAATCTCCGAGAAGAAAAGAACTTCTAGCAAGTTTAGGATTTGAATTTGAAGTCGTGAAAATTGATTGTGAAGAAATTGTTCCTGAGCACATTAAAGTAGGGGAGTCTGCTGCTTATTTATCTGAATTAAAAGCAAATACATTTCGAAGTCTTGAAAAAAATGAAGTCTTACTGACGGCAGATACCGTTGTAGCCATTGATGATCAGTTTTTGGGAAAACCACAGAATGAAGAAGAAGCAGGACAAATGCTAAAACTACTTTCCGGAAAAACCCATCAGGTTTACACAGGAATTACCATAAAAACCTCAGATAAAACCATCACGAAGACTGATGTTGCGGATGTGGAATTTGATGAAATCACAGATGGTGAAACAGACTATTATATCCGGAATTACAAACCTTTCGATAAAGCAGGAAGCTACGGCATTCAGGAATGGCTCGGAATGGCAAAAATCAAAAAGATAACCGGAAGCTACTATACGATTATGGGACTTCCTACTCATTTGGTTTACAAAATTTTGAGAGAAATAGAACAAGTTTCCCCGTAAAATTTTATTATTTTTACAAAATCATCAATTCTACTGATAATAAAAAGTAGATTAGCGAGTTATATTTAATAATGAAAAAGAATATTTTATTCCTTTTGATACTCTGTATCGTTGCTTCATGCGCCACTAAGGTGAAAAAGCCGGAGCAGCGGTCTAAGTTTATGAAAGGATTTACCACATATTACAACACTTTATTTAATGCAAAAGATGCTTTAAATAATGAGTTTGAGACCCGCGATAAAGGACATAAAGATAATTTTTATGCGCCTTATATTCCCATTCTTACCTATGAAGATCAGCCTTTGGGAAGTGATCTGGGGCAATCTGCAGCTTTCGCGGAAAATTCTATGAAAATGGGAGAGATCAACCGTCCTCAGCAAAACAGCGATTCCCGCGGCGGCCGTACTCCGGGAATACCTTCAGGAATGCCCGGAAATCCGATGTCGGGTGGACCGGGTTCAGCTACAGGAGAGCCGAGCCAGCCCGAACAAAAAGGAGCAACGACTCTGGAAATTGCAGAAGCAAAAGCTTTAAAAGCAATCAACAAATATTCTGTGCTGCGACATGGAGAAGAGCAGAACAAACAGATTTTTGATGCGTATATGATCCTTGCACAGGCGAGAATTTACAGAGGAAAATCTCTTGAAGCACTTGATGCGCTTAATTATGTTTTTACGCACATGAAGGATGATAAAAGGCTTCCTTTAGCCAGAATTTATCAGGGTTTAGCCTATGATCAGATCAAAAATTACCATAAAGCTCATGAGACTTTTGCCAAATTAAAAGGTGATAAAATTTCCAAGCAATACGAAAAATTATTAAGCATTTATTACGCTGAATCTCTTTTGGATGCCGGAAAAAAAGAAGAAGCAGTAAAAGAGCTGGATAATGCTTTTGAACTGAACAGCAACAGAAAACTAAAGAGCAGAATTGCTTATCTGAGAGGTCAGGTTCTGGAAGGTCTTAACCAGAATGAGAAAGCCAGAGAAAGCTTTATGGCTGCTTATAAATACGCCAATGATTTTGAATTTGAGGTAAAATCCCAGATCGAAATTGCCAAAACCTTCAACGGAAACGGAGATTACAGCGGAGCAAGAAAATACCTTGAAGACATCAGTAAAAAAGGAACTTACGGATCGCGAAAGAATGAATTTTATTATGCTTTGGGACTCATGGCAAATAAAGCCGGAAAAAAAGAGGAAGCTCAGGAATTTTTCAGAAAATCTCTGAAAGAAAAAGTTTCCGACGGCCAGATCCGAGGTCTTACATACTATGAAATCGGGAAGGGATATCTGGATAAAAACGACTACATCGGAGCCGGAGCGTATTATGATTCTGCATTGGCTGTAATGACGTATGAACCTTCCAAGGTTCTTCTTACGGATCAGTCAACCTACATCAAAAAGATTTCAAAAAACTATTATCTGATCAAAAAGAACGACAGTATTCTTAATCTGGCAAAAATGTCTACCGATCAGAAAACAGATTTTTTCAATAAATACATTGCTAAAATCAAGGCAAAAGAAGAAAGGGAAGAACTGGAAAGAAAACGTGCAGAAAGAAGCAAAGGATTTGATACGGGAGATTATAATGCAACTTCCATATTTGCCAACAGCTCAAATTCTTTTGAAGATTTCGGAGTGGCAACCAAAGGATTTTATTTCAGTAATACAGGAACCGTTTCTAAAGGAACACAGACCTTTAAACAGACCTGGGGCGACAGAGCTTTGGTAGATAACTGGCGTTTTTCCAAGAAAATGGCTACTATTGAAGATTTAAAGAATGATGCTCTGGGAACTACTGCAGCGCCAAATCCGAGACGTTTTGAACCGGCTTTTTACATAGAGCAGATTCCGACGGATGTTGCAAAACTGGATCAGCTGAAAAAGGACAGAGATACCGCTTCTTTAGGTTTGGGAATCATGTATCAGAATTATTTTACCAACACCCCTTTAGCTACAAAAACCTTGTATGATCTGGTGGATGTAAAACCTGAAGAAAAAGTAATGCTGCAGGCTTTATACGAGATTTTTGCCATGAATTATGAGAAAAATCCACAAGCTTCGGAAAGAGCAAAACAAATTCTTTTAAAGGATTATCCTTATACATCATACGCTGAATTTGCAAGAAATCCTAAGAGTAATTCTTTCGTAAAATCTTCTGCAGATGTAGAAAACCAGTACAAACAGGCATTTGCTTTATATGAATCTGAAAAGTTCGGGGAAAGTAAAGATCTTATTGACCGGACGATACAGCAAAATCCGAAAGATGCTTTAGTGCCGAAATTATATCTGCTGAATGCATTTAACTCAGGAAAATCGAGTGGGAAAGAAGTAATGATTCTCCAACTGGAACAGATTGCCCTGAATTACGGTAAAACTCCGGAAGGCGAGAAAGCCAAAGAAATGCTTAATTATCTGAAAAGTGATCTGAGCTTTCAGGCTACCGACAACAGAGGAAATTCGATCCCTCAAAATCCGGGGAATTCCGGAAGCAATATTCCGCAGCAGCCGATGCAGCAGAATAATGAGATTGGCAAAACTCAGAAAATGCAGGGAAATAATTCCCAAAGCCAGCCAATGAACAATAATGGAAACGGCCCTCCAAAAAAACCGAATAATATGCCCGCTAATACAGTACCGGCAAAACCACAGTAAAAATAAAAGCGAAGAACTACTCTTCGCTTTTATTTTTTTTCTTTACTCCATGAAAATCTTTGAGATAGAAAGGCTCAAAATAGGCAATATCTTCAAACTCTTTCTGATCTATTTTTTCAAGTGCTTTTTTAATAAGATATTTTGCAGAAGGATAAACGGTTTCATCAAATATGGCATTTGGAAGATGTAAAATCTCTTTTGCTTTCTTGGCTCCGTCTCCTGCAAACAGTATTTTTTTATCTTTGAATTCTTCAAAAGATGTTTCATCTAAAATTTTAGCCTCTGTTGCAGAAATTTCTTTGCCCGTTTTCCCGTCATAAACCGCCGTATAAACCTCCATTCGTCTCGCATCGATTAAAGGTATTATCAAATCGTAGTTTTGGTCTAAAAAAGGCTCTATAATGCTTTCCATAGAATTTACGGCGATCAATGGAATTTTAAGCCCGTAGCAAAAGCCTTTTGCAGAAGCCGCACCAATTCTCAATCCGGTATAAGAACCGGGTCCTTTCCCAAGACAAACCGCTTCAATCTCTTTTATGGAAATTCCAGCTCCTTCCAGCGCCCATTCTACGAATGTATGAAGACTTTCAGACTGTTTGTAGTTTTCAGAAACTTCTTCCGTTACACACAATAACTTTTCGTTATCGGAGATGGCTACGGAACAGTTTTTTGACGAGGTTTCGAGATATAGAATTTTCATTTTTTAAATTTAAAATCAACAATAAAATCCAAATTGATTGTTTCAGTGCAAATTTATGGCTTTATTTCCACACTTTGTCTGCTCCAGAGTTTCCACACTGATTTCTCTCTTTTCCAGATTTCCAGCAATGCAAGAATCATTTCGAATTTCTGGCTTTTGTAGGTTCCTGAAACTTTTATTTTTCTTCTCAGCGAGCAGATATTTTTATCTTTTTTAAGCTCTGAAATTTCAATCTGCTCAATCTTATCATAAATGACTTTTTTCGAGCTGAAATCTATCTTAAAATCAGAATAGTTCTGAATCCATCCATTGGAATGCCCGAAAGA
>NZ_JBBCQL010000176.1:0-9667 GCF_037149975.1 Chryseobacterium sp. VD8
ACAAAGCTCTGAAGCTCCCAAATCAGCTCATAAAATCGTAACGCTGAATGGCGGAATCACCGAAATTGTAGCCGCTTTAGGTCACGAAAAAGAAATCGTGGGAACCGACGTGACAAGTACTTTTCCCGAATCTCTTAAATCGACAGCTAAAGATCTGGGACACGTAAGATCAATGACCATCGAACCGATTATGGCAGTTTCTCCCACCTTAATTTTGGCTTCCGATAAAGACATCAATCCTGAACTGATGGGGAAAATTAAATCTTCCGGCATCAAAACAGAAATTTTTAAACAGGAATTTACCGTTGATGGAACTAAAAAACTGATCGCCGAAGTAGCAAAAGCAGTCGGAAATACAGATTATCAGAAACTGAATGATAAAATTGATGCCGATCTGAAACAGATTCAGCCGATTGCCAAAAAACCGAAAATCCTGTTCATCTACGCAAGAGGAAATATGCTCATGGTTTCAGGAAAAAATACACCGATGTCTTCTTTAATTGAAATTGCAGGCGGACAAAATGCCGTTAATGATTTTGAAGATTTCAAACCTTTAACGCCGGAAGCCGTTGTAAAAGCAAATCCCGATGTATTATTCTTCTTCACAAGCGGATTGCAGGGAGCGGGAGGAAACGAAGGAGCATTAAAAATGCCGGGAGTTTCCCAAACCAATGCCGGAAAAAATAAAAAAATTATTGCCATGGACGGCGGTCTTGTTTCCGGTTTCGGACCAAGATTAGGACAGGCAGCAGTAGAATTAAACCAACTTCTGATTGAAAGCACCAGGTAAATTATCCGTTTACATCATCATAAGCACCGTATTGCTTTGCATCATTGCAGTAGGGTCGCTTAACACCGGAGTTTACGATTTCGGAGGTCAGTCTGCATTCACTGTTTTACAAAAAATAATGAACGGAGATCAGTCGCTCTCAATGAGTGATAAATATGTTGTATGGGATGTAAGAGCAGCCAGAATTGTGATGGCGATCCTTATTGGAAGTATGTTGGCGGTTTCCGGAACAGGTTTGCAGGGATTGTTCAGAAATCCTCTGGCAACGGGAGATTTAATCGGGCTCACTTCCGGCGCAACCCTGCTTGCAGCCATTACCATCGTTTTGGGAGGATATTTCAGAGAATTTCTTCCTGAAGCTGTACAGTTTTCATTGGTGGGGATTGCTGCTTTTATCGGATCTTTTATTTCCATGCTTCTGGTGTACAGAATTTCAACCAGCGGCGGTAAAACTAATGTCGTAATGATGTTATTATCGGGAGTTGCCATTACAGCGATCGGATTTTCGATTACAGGTTTCCTGATTTACATCTCAAAAGACGACCAATTGAGAGATTTAACGTTCTGGAATTTAGGAAGTTTAGCTGCTGCAACATGGACGAAGAATATTATTTTGGGAATCGTTCTGGTTATTTCGTACACGGTTTTACTGCCAAAAGGCAAAGCGTTGAATGCAATGATGTTAGGCGAAAAAGATGCACAGCATTTGGGAATTAATGTAGAAAGATTAAAAAAGCAGATCATCCTTATTACGGCTTTAATGGTGGGAAGCTGTGTGGCATTTTCGGGAACCATTGGTTTTGTCGGGCTTATCGTTCCATATATTTTAAGATTTTTGTTTAAATCAGACTATGCTGTTATTTTACCGTTATCAGCGGTGTGCGGAAGCATTTTATTATTAACGGCAGATACTTTCAGCAGAAGTATTGTGGAACCTTCGGAACTTCCGATCGGGATTTTAACCGCCTTAATGGGAGGTCCGGTTTTCATTGCGATTTTAGTTAAATTTAAAAAATCACTGTTATGATAAAAGCGCATCAGATCAGTTATCAGCATAAAACCTTTCATATTTTGGATTCGGTGGACGTTCATCTGGAATATGGCGAATTTCTGGCAATTGTAGGTCCAAACGGAGCAGGAAAATCGAGCCTTCTGAGTATTCTTGCCAATGAAATTAAATCTGAACAGCAGATTGTATTTAAAAACAGGCATATCAACGACTGGAATGTGAAAGAGCTTTCAAAACACAAAGCCAAATTTTCACAGCACAACAGCAACGATATTCCGCTGGAAGTAAATGAGGTCGTGATGATGGGACGTTATCCGTATTTCGATGCACAGCCCAAAACAGAAGATCATGAATCGACAAACCGGATGATGAATGAAACGGATATTCTGCATTTAAAAGAAAGAGAATACAACACTTTATCGGGAGGCGAAAAACAGCGCGTTCATCTTTCGAGGGTTTTTGCGCAGCTTCAGAACGAAATTGCCCACAAACTTGTTTTTTTAGATGAACCTTTAAATAATTTAGACATTAAACATCAGTACAAAGCATTGGAAATCATTAAAAATTTCACCAAAAAAGCCAATTCTGCGATTGTTGTTCTTCATGATCTCAATCTTGCCGCACAATATGCCGATAAAGTTTTATTAATGAAATCAGGAAAAGTTACTGCGTACGGAACTCCGGAAGAGGTTTTCACCGCTGAAAATATCCGGGAAGCCTACAATTTTCCGTGTACGATCTGCAATCATCCGGTAACTTCGCACCCAATGATTATTTTTGGATAATATGGATACAGAAAAACTGAAAATATTAGCACAGAATCTCGCCCATCCTCAAGGAGAAAAAGGAATCGAGATCGGCGAAATGATGAATGAAACCAACATCGGAATGACGTTGGAAAGCATACAGACCCTTTTAATAGAAGACAATGAGCACATTCTGGAAATCGGTCATGGAAATGCAGGGCATGTCAGAAATATTTTAAATAAAGCTATAGATGTAAAATATACCGGAATTGATATTTCGGAAACCATGCATCACGAAGCCATAAAACTGAATAAAGATTTTGAAAATCAGGCTGAATTTATGCTGTATGAAGGAACAGAACAGCCTTTTGAAGACAAAACATTCGATAAAATATTTACCGTAAACACCGTTTATTTCTGGGAAAAACCAACAGATTTTCTCAATGAAATTTACAGAGTTCTGAAAGACAATGGAACATTTGTTCTCACTTTCGGACAGCGGGATTTCATGGAAAAACTCCCTTTTACGCAATTCGGTTTTACGTTGTACAATACCGATGAAATGGAGGAAACCGTTTCCAAAAGTTATTTTAAAAGAATGAAAATTTCCGAACGGCAGGAAGAAGTAAAAAGCAAAACCGGAGAAGAAACCATCACAAGAAATTATACAATTTTAACCATTAAAAAATAAATAAATGAGCACATTAGTAAACGATCTGAAGGAAAAATGGGAAGCTCTTAAAGCTGAAAATCCGCATCTGAGAATCCGAAATGCCGCAGCAGAACTGGGAGTAAGCGAAGCAGAACTGTTGGCAACCAGCGTAGGAGAAGGCGTAACGGTTCTGAAGCCGGAGTTTCAGAATATTTTAGCAGAAGTGGAGCAGTTAGGAAAAGTAATGGCGCTTACACGCAACGAAGAGTGCGTTCACGAAAGAAAAGGAGTGTATCTGAACGGCGATTTCAGCAGTCCTCATGCACAGCTTTTCGTGGGAGAAGATATTGATTTAAGAATTTTCCTGAATCACTGGAAATTTGCTTTCGCAGTGGTGGAAGGAGATAAAAAAAGCCTTCAGTTTTTCGGAAAAGACGGATTGGCGCTGCATAAAATTTACCTTACCAAAGAAAGTAACGAAGCGGCTTTCGATGAAATGGCAGAAAAATATAAAGCAGAAGAGCAGAACGGATCTTTCGATTTTGAAAAAGCAGCTCTGAAAGCAGAAGAAAAACCGGATGCGGAAATTGATGTAGAAGGCTTCCAGAAAGCATGGACAAATCTGAAAGATACCCACGATTTCTTTATGATGACCCGAAAATTCGGAGTGAGCAGAACGCAGGCGTTGAGACTGGCTCCGGAAGGTTTTGCAAAGAAAATTGAAAGCTCAAAAGTCGTAAATGTACTGGAAGACGCATCGGAAAAAGAACTTCCGATCATGATTTTTGTCGGAAACAGAGGAATCATCCAGATTCATACGGGAAATGTGAAAAAAACACTTTGGCATCAGCAATGGTTCAACGTGATGGATCCCGATTTCAATCTGCATCTGGACGTAACCAAAATTGCGGAAGCATGGATTGTGAAAAAACCCACGGAAGACGGAGAAGTGACCGCCATTGAAGTTTTCAATAAAGAAGGCGATTTTATCGTTCAGTTTTTCGGAAAAAGAAAACCCGGAATCCCGGAATTACAGGAATGGAAAGACCTCGTTGCAGATCTTGAAAAATAAATTGAAATAGTTAGATAGTTTCTTTAAGCCGTTTTGTTTTTTACAGGCGGCTTTTTTTAATTTAAACGCAAATGGCACGAATGCTTTTCACAAATGATACGATATTTAACGCGAAGAACGCGAAGTCTTTTTGACTTAATTGAGCATATTTTTTTGTTCGCAAAGGCACTTCGTTCAGCAAATGATAGAACTAGCCATAGCTGAGTGAATAGTTTATACTGAGCTTGTCGAAGTACCTTTGCGAACGAAAAATATCCTCAATAAACTAAAAACAAAACTTAGTGATCCTTGCGTGGTAAAAACAAATCAACGTTACATTGTGTCATTCGTGTTTAAAAAAACAACAGAAAATTAAATAAAATTTTTTCAATTGCATTCACTCTTAAAATTTTAACGCAAAGTAGATATTTTAAGGTAAATATTTTAAAGTAAGCGAAGTTATTCAGATTTCATCTGTTATTAAGCGAACGTTTTATGATTACATTTGGTAATGTCTTAGCTGAGTGGTTCGTTCTATCATTTGCTGAGTGAAACGCCTTTGCGAACGAAAAATATCCTCAGTAAGCTAAAAACAAAACTTAGCGATCCTTGCGTTATAAAAATAAATCAACGTTACATTGTATTATTTGTGCTTAAAAAACAACAGGAAATTAAATAAAATTTTTTCAATTGCATTCCCTCTTAAAATTTTAACGCAAAGTAGATATTTTAAGGTAAATATTTTAAAGTAAGCAAAGTTATTCAGATTTCATCTGTTATTAAGCGAACGTTTTATGATTGCATTTGGCAATGTCTTAGCTGAGTGGCTCGTTTTATCATTTGCTGAACGAAGTGCCCTTGCGAACGAAAAAATATGCTCAATAAGCTAAAAACAAAACTTAGCGATCCTTGCGCGCTAAAAATAAATCAACGTTACATTGTGTCATTTGTGTTTAAAAAAACAACAGAAAATTAAATAAAATTTTTTCAATTGTATTCACTCTGAAAATTTTAACGCAAAGTAGATATTTTAAGATAAATATTTTAAAGTAAGCAAAGTTATTCAGATTTCATCTGTTATTAAGCAAACGTTTTATGATTACATTTGGCAATGTTTTAGCTGAGTGGCTCGTTCTATCATTTGCTGAACGAAGTGCCTTTGCGAACGAAAAATATCCTCAATAAGTTAAAAACAAAACTTAGCGATCCTTGCGTGATAAAAATAAACAACATTACATTGTGTCATTCGTGAAACCATTTGTGACATTCGTGTTTAAAAAAAACAACAGAAAATTAAAATTATATCGTGATATTTGTAAAGCCATTCGTGTTTAAAAAACAAAATTAAAATGAAAAACCTTTTCACTGCCTTTTTTCTTACTGTTTTCTGTTCATTTCAGGCACAGCAATTTAAAGCCTATCAGTTTTACGACAAAAAAGGAAAATCAGTAAAGCCCGAAAAACTCATCAGACAACTGGCTGATTACGACGTGGTTTTCTTTGGTGAAAATCATAACAACTCCATCAACCATTGGTTACAGCTTAAAGTGACGGAAGGGTTATATGCTCAGAAAAACGGACAGCTTATTTTAGGTGCTGAAATGTTCGAAAGAGACAATCAGCCGCAACTGAATCAATATCTCAACGGGAAAATAGACGCGAAAACACTGAAAGATTCCGCAAGACTCTGGAATAATTTCACGACCGATTATAAACCTTTGGTTGATTTTGCCAAAGCAAAAAAACTAAACTTCATCGCAACCAATATTCCCAGAAAATACGCTTCCCAAACCGCCAAAGAAGGTCTGGAATCTCTGAATAATTTATCTGAAAAAGAAAAAAACTATATCGCACAACTTCCCATAAAAGTAACGCTTGAAACACCGGGTTATCCTGAAATGAAAGCGATGATGGGCGATCACGCAGACGGAACCAAAGTGATGAATTTTATTTCCGCTCAGGCAATAAAGGACGCGACTATGGCGGAATCTATTTTAAAGAATCTGCAATCCGGAAAAACATTCATTCATTACAACGGAAACTATCACAGCAAAGAATTTGGCGGGATTTACTGGTACATTCAACAAAAGAATCCGAACCTGAAAATGGCGGTCATTTCTGTTTTTGAATCGGATGATCCTGAATTAAAAGTTCCTGAGAAAGATTACATTCCCACCGATTTTAATCTGATCATTCCCAGTGATATGACGAAAACGTATTGAGAAAGAGCCAGGTAAAAAGTTAAAAGTAAAAAGCTATGTTTTCATTTAGATTAAAGTGTGTGAGAATTTAAACAGATTCTTCCTTCGTCAGAATGACAATGATTCGTTTAAAAGACAATGAAGTCTGCATATTTTTCATTGCTTTTTACCAAAAAATTAATTGGGTTTTAACCAAAAAATACAAAACTTAGCCTGCAATATTTATCTTTGCAAAACATTCAGAAAAATGAAAAAAATATCCCTTCTTTTCATCCTTTTCATCGGTTTGATGAACGCTCAAAAACTGACACCAAGCGAAATTTCCATTATTAATCAGGGAGATAAAAATTCTGCGTTGCCGATTTATCAGACCACAGACGAAAATCAGCACAAAACATTATTAAACCTTTCTGCAGAAATCGATCCGTTGGATAAAAACACGGCAGTTTTAGTCGGTAGAATGAAAGAATCTTTGCTTTCCACCGATGGCGGAGTGGGAATTGCCGCACCACAGGTTGGAATCAACAGAAAAGTAATCTGGGTTCAGCGTTTTGATAAAAAAGGCGCACCGTTGGAATATTTTATCAATCCTGTCATTGTCTGGAGATCAGAATTACAGAATTTAGGTCCCGAAGGCGATCTTTCGATTCCCGATTTCAGAGATCAGTTTTACCGAAGCAAAGTCATTCAGCTTGAATATGTCGATTTAAAAGGTCAGAAATATTCAGAAATTGTGGAAGGTTTTACAGCCGTTATTTTCCAGCACGAAATCGATCATCTTTTCGGAATTTTAATTTCAGACAAAAAAGAAAAAGAGAAAAACGATTCTTATCAGAAAGTAGATGCTTTTAAGAAGAGCGATTCAGGGATGAGGTAATTTTACTGATATTATTCTATCTTATAAGTATAATTTTTATGTAAATCGATTTTAAAATTTTTACCATTTAAAATTCCTGAAATTGTTTCTGTATTATCCTCCAGAATTTCTTTTATTCCCAAATCAAATTCTTTGTGATGATTAGGACAAAAAACAATTAAGTTTCCTAAAATACTTTTCCCTCCTTTAAAAACCGGTTTTATATGAGCAACTTCAACATAATTCACGCCTTTTTCGGTAGGAATAGTTGAATTACATTCTGGAAATTGACACTTATAATCAACAAGTTTTTTTAATAA
This sequence comes from Chryseobacterium sp. VD8, assembly GCF_037149975.1. Taxonomy (NCBI): domain Bacteria; kingdom Pseudomonadati; phylum Bacteroidota; class Flavobacteriia; order Flavobacteriales; family Weeksellaceae; genus Chryseobacterium; species Chryseobacterium sp. VD8. Next base: position 7,626 of record NZ_JBBCQL010000176.1, read on the forward strand.
TTCTACTATTTTTTTATCTTTTCGTAATATTTTATCAATTTCATGTACTTTTCTTTCTGGATTAATAAAAAGCATTTTATTGTTTAATTCTCTAATTTCTTTATAAAGAGATATCTTCTGATTGACTTGAGAAAAAATTCCTTTGTTGTCCTCGACGTATGAAAATAATTTTAGCGAGAAATCATTGTTAGTAATATTTTGAAATCCGATTCCAAAATTTCCGCAAAATTTTTTGAAGCTTACAAAATCAGGAAAATTATTGAGCAAAATTGGTTTTTTTAAATCTTGACCTGTTCCTATAACAATTATTTTGTCTAAATTTTCTTCATAATCTTCGATTTTAAAGCAACTCCATAAATAATAATTTTTAATTTTATTTTCAGTTTTTCCTACAATTAGAAAACAAATTCCATTAGTTGCTTTTTTAGCTGTCTTCTTTTTGGTATAAATCCAAGAATCATGTTCTTTTATATCATCATTAAGAGTAATTTCTGAGATTAAAGAATTAAAATCTGTCTTTTCAGTTGGAAAACATCTCAGTTTATCAGCATTATGATATTGAATGTAAAAGTTATTCTGGTTCATTAGTTTTTAAATTTTGTTGTTATCTAAATTTACAGAGTTTTTTTGTTATGATCAATATCTTCTGATCTGCACATTCGAAACATTTCTGATCTTAATTTTTCTTCCGGCTTTTTTCAGCAAACCGGTTTCAGGATTTCTTTTAAAAACCGTAACATTATTCGTTGCCGTATTGGCGGTGATTAAAAATTGTCCGCTTGGATCGAGATTAAATGTTCTCGGATGTTTTCCTTTTACAGACTGATAACCGATTGTTTTCAGACTTCCATCGTCCTGAATCGAAAAAATAGCAATATTATTTTCTTTTCCTCTATTGGAAGCGTACAAAAACTTTCCGTCCGGCGAAATATGAACATCAGAACTTTCAAAATCTCCTTTACAGGTTTCAGGATGGGTAAAAATCCTCTGAAGCGGTTTCAGTTTTCCGTTTTCGTAAGCATAAACACTGACTGCACCGCCCATTTCTTCAATACAGTACGCGAATTTTCCATTCGGATGAAAAGTAAAATGTCTCGGTCCGGCTCCCAAAGTTGTTTTTACAAAAGGAATTTCAGCTTCCTGCAAAGGTGTATTTTTTTCATTGTTAAAACGATAAGCGCGAATTTTATCCGCTCCGAGATCAGGCAGAAATAGATAATTAGAATCCGGAGAAAAAACGGTGGAGTGGATGTGCGCACGATCCTGTCTGTCGGAATTTACACTTCCTTCCGAAAATTGTATATTCTGCACAAAAGGTTCAAGAGTTCCGTTACCTGAAATCGGGTAAACAGAAATGCTTCCTTCCGTATAATTTCCGTTAACGAGCCATTTTCCGCTTGGATGAACCGTAAGATAAACCGGATTTTCACCACCGCTGCTTTGTTTACTGATGAACTGTAAAGTCTTTTTATCGGGATTAAATTCAAAACTGCTTACACTTCCGCCGTTCTTTGTTTTGCTTTCCGTACACGCAAAAAGATATTTTCCATCCGGCGACAAAGCTAGAAAAGACGGATTTGAAATCCCCGAAACAGAAGCAATTTTTGATAATTTTCCGTTTTGCGTGTTCAATTCATACACATAAATTCCCTCCGTTTCTATTTCCCAGTTAAATGAACCGAAAAAAACATACGTATGTTGAGCATACAACTGAAGACAGCTAAGAATTGTGATGAATAAGGTGAAAAGTTTTTTCAAATGATTATTGTTTTTAATGAATTTCTGTTTAAACTTTTTTACCGAAAAAGATGTAAAAGATTGTAACACTTTAGTAGTTTAAGTTTAATACTTAAATGGAAAAAAGAGCACATAAGTTAAAAAAAATAAAGATTTTTTTTCTTTGGGCAATTTTTGAAAAACCTTGATTAAATCCAAAAAAGCTTTTTGGTAAGTTTTTTGGGTTAAAAAACCGGAAAAAACAAAGCTGAAACTCCATTAAAAGCATAAAATTCCTATTGCCGCCTTTTCCTTGAAAAAAAAAA
>NZ_JBBCQL010000177.1:0-9626 GCF_037149975.1 Chryseobacterium sp. VD8
GCAGGAATAGGACATCTTACTTTTGCAAGGAAAGAGTTTCAGACGCAGGTTCCGGAATGGGTTCCTCTGGATAAAGATGATACTGTTGTTTATTCGGGAGTTGCTGAAATCGCTTTAGGAACAGCCATGATTGCGACTCCTAAAAAATACAGGAAAAATATGGGAAGAATTGTAGCCGGATTTTTTGCAACTGTTTTCCCAGGAAATATTGCTCAGTATAAAAACAGAAGGGATTCTTTTGGGCTGAACACGGATAATCAGAGATTGGGAAGGCTTTTTATGCAGGCTCCGCTGATTGCATGGGCACTGAAATCTACTGATGATTGATTTTTGAATGTCAAATATTGAACTACGGAGAATGTTTTAGCCCAGATTGAGCGGCATGTCTGAGCTCTTTTCTTATTTTCGGCGGCTGCGAAGCAGCCGCCGAAAATAAGAAAAAGCGAGTAGCGAAAGCTGGAATAAGCTCCAATTTTGATGGTTGATAATTCATGATTGAATTGATGATTGATAATTGATGAGCGACGGGTCAATATATAATTGATCCGGGTATTACTAAAAAATAACAAAAACGGACTTTTCTAAGCCCGTTTTTGTTGATTTATAAGAAAATGAAGTGTTTTACTGAATGACTAATTTTAAGGTAAATAATTTTCTTGTGTATACTTTTACAAAATACACTCCTTTCGGAAGATTTTCGTTGACCAGAGAGAAACGCTGATTATTTACGTTTTTTGACTGATATAGAAGATCTCCGTTAGCAGAAAGAAGTTCTATTTTTTCGATCGGATAATCACTTTTAATAAAAGTCGGTTCACCCGGTTTTGTAGGATTCGGATAAAGAATCACATTTTTCTCTGTACTTTTTGTTTCTTCTGTTCCAAGCGGTGTTCCGGTTACCTGAAACTGAACCCTGTTTGAAACTTCCGTGTAAGAATCGTTGGTAAACATCACCATATAATAATTTCCCGGTGCTGCAGGAACTGCTGTTCCGGTGATTGTTTTGGTTCCCTGTGTAATTCCGTCAAAATAGGTATAAGAAATAAACTGATCATCCGGAACCGAAATATTCTGAGGATAAATTCCCAACCAGTCTTTAATGATTCCCGGAGAATCCGTCCATGAAGCGGTGATATTTTCTCCTAAACTGTAAACCGGCTTGTTGATCCAAAGTTCGGTCACCACATCCCCTACTTTAAAGAAAACTTTTTCTCCAACAGTTGTATAGCCGTCTTCCAAGAAGTACTGTGCATAATAATATCCTTTGGCAAGACCTGTAAAATTAAGCGTTCCCGAAGCCGTTGTCACATAGCTCCACTGAGTAGAATTTATGGTTCCGGGAGTGTGTCCCATTTTATAAATTCCGATCCAGTCTTTGGTTAAATTCGGTCCGTTGGAGAAATTTACGGTTACAGTTCCACCTACAGGATAAACATCTGAAGTTGTGCTTAAATTAACTTTCGGACCTACGTAGAAATTTTTTCTCGGTGTAATTTCTGTATATCCGTTATTGGCAAAAAAACCTGCAAAATACTGACCTTTGGCAGCAATTCCGTTCGGGAAAGTGGCTGTTCCTGCGGTTTGCCCGTTGGTATACACAAAAGCCTGAGAAGTTACGGCAGAAGGATTCTGTCCTTTTTTATAAATTCCCACCCAGTCCTGATTATTTCCGGGACCGTCTGTAAAGTTGGCAATAATGGGCTCGTTTTGAAGATATTCTGTTTTATTTAAAGTGAAAACAGGATTAGAAACCACACTTCCGGTTACTGTAAACTGTTTTACATCACTCCAGTCGCTCCACTCCATGTTGCGGTCTCTGTAACGCACTTTTACGTAATAATTTCCGTTGGTGATTGAATTAGCGGAAATAGTAGCTTTTGTGATATCTACTCCTGCATTCAGGTTTTTCGTGATATCAGGAGTTCCGCTTCCGTCTTTTCCGAACCAGTTTTCATAATCTCTGTAAAATTCTTTTTCAATGATGGAAAAATCAGCTGCTTTACTAATTAAGAACTGAGTTGTGTTCAGCAATTCTCCGTTTGAGCTTGAAAATGTACTTCCGTTTAAAGTTAACGGTAAAGTAACCGGCGCCGTAAATGTATTGGAAATAGAAGGTTTTGCAGGTTTTGGCTGATTTTTATAGCGGTGGAATGTATCAATCAGCTCATTATATTTTTTATGATAGACACCTCCGATAGAATAGGATTCCACATCTACTTTTCCTGTGTTTACATCTACTTCCACAATTTGATACGTCCAGTCTGTTAATGTTTTCTGAACATCATCAAAATCCTGTTCCGTCGACATTCCCCAGTACTGATCCCATGCAACTCCACCGGAAATAATCTGGTAATTCGGTGTATTTTTCAGCTGACCTCTGTGGTATAAATGGTGATGCGCTCCAACGTGCATTAAATATTTTGAAGAAGTGGTTAAAAGGGGAACGGCACTGTTTCTTACCCATGTAGAAATATCTCCCACATATTGCTCCGCCTGATACGGTCTGTGGCTCAGAGAAATGATCCAGTCTACCGTAGAATCTCCGTTTGCAGCATTTAAAACCTGTTGCAGCCAAGTCATTTGCGCAGAACCGGTATGTTCGGAACTTAAACTTATAAAGAGAACGTTTCCAGCCTGTTGCGCATAGTAATTTTCGTTTCCTGAGCTAATGTTTTTATACTGAATTTCATCGATGTAAAAATGTGCGTAATAGGAATTCATTCCCAGACTTCCGTATGTTTCATGGTTTCCCACCGTGGTCTGAATCGGAAGATAAGGCGATAAATTAATATTTTTCTTGAAATGAACATTTTCGTAATGATCCAAAGTTCCCACATCTACCTGATCTCCTACCATGAAGGTTAAAGCAATATTATCTGAAGGATCGGAAGCCGCACCGAATTTTTCCTTTAATTTTTTATACGCATTTAAGGTTAGGGTATCGTATCTCGGTTCTGCTTTAATTTGGTTGTCTCCCATGATCAGAAAACGGATTTTTCCATTGGCTGTTGCCGCCTGTCCCGGTAAAGGAAGTGTCCGGAAATTATACACCGCAGATTCACTGGTTCCTGTTTTAATCTTATAATAGTATTTTGTGTTGGGCTGAAGATTGGCAATTTTTGCAGTGTGATAAAAGTAATTGTTGTTATATCCTGTATCTGAAAAAATATTCGTTGTTCCTGTAAAAGTAACATTCAGATTGGTTGGGCTGGTTCCGTAAAAAACGGTAGTTTCATTATTGGAAGAGGTTTTCCAGTTGACAATCATGGAAGTTGGCGTCGGATTTTGTAAATAAGGATACAAAGTCTGCCCAAAAACCATCTGGACGACGAAGAGGAAAAAGAAAAAATAATGTTTCATTTTTAGTTTACTTTTTATTAGATTTATTGAGATTAAAAATTGTATATCAGTGGATTATTAAAAATTGTACTGCCTGATTTTATTTTCGTGCAAAAGTAGAATTCACATATAAACTGTGTCTGATGGGAAGTTGAAGGAAATATTAAATCTGAGCCGAAAAACGGGTTGAAAATTTCATGATATTTAATATAAAATTGTTTGGAAAATTTCAAAAATGTTTTGTACATTTGCAACCTGTTATTCAACCTCTGACGAAGTCCGTGTAAGTTGCTTAGCTTTAACATTTTATTTATTAATAATGGATTTATTAAAGTACGTACAAGACAAGTACATTACAAAAAAAGAATTCCCTGAATTCAAAGCGGGTGATACCATCACTGTTTACTACGAAATTAAAGAAGGACAAAAAACAAGAACTCAGTTCTTCAAAGGAACAGTTATCCAATTGAGAGGTACTGGTTCTACAAAAACTTTCACCATCAGAAAAATGTCTGGTGATGTAGGTGTAGAAAGAGTATTCCCAATCAACATGCCGGCTCTTCAAAAAATCGAAGTTGACAGAAGAGGTAAAGTTAGAAGATCTAGAATCTACTACTTCAGAGACCTTAGAGGTAAAAAAGCGAGAATTAAAGACGCTGCTTACAAGAAGAAATAATTCAGACAACAATACATACGAAAAGAGACTGCTAATTTTTAGCGGTCTCTTTTTATTTGGAGCTATTTCCCGCTTTCCGCTGCAATCTTTTTTTTCAAAAAAGGATTTTCACTTCAATCGGGGCTAAGAAAAGGATGCATTTTAAAACCACCCCGTCAAAAATTTCAGGAAATTTTTGCCACCCCTCCAGAGGAGGGGAATTCATTCTTTAAAAATAAATTTATATATTCTCTCAATCATTTAAATTTTCAATCATCAAACCTTCAGCTTTTCTACTTAATAAATTCATACAACACATTCCAGAATTTATCATAGGCTTCAATATACGGAAGGTGTCCTACGTTTTCAATTTCCACGAGTTTAGAACCAACAATCTGTTGTTGTGTTTTCTTTCCTAATTCCTGATATTGCCCCATTTTGGGCTGTAGTTCTTTTGGAGCACGGTCTTTCCCGATTGCAGTTCTGTCTCTTGTTCCGATAATGAGCAAAGTGGGAACTTTAATGTTTTTAAATTCATAGCAAACCGGCTGATTGTAAATCATATCCGAAGTTAAAGCTGCATTCCATGCGACTTTCGGATAATCAGGATGCACAGTCCATCCTGCAATTAAGTCTAGCCAGGGTTGATATTCTGCTTTCCATTTATTATCGTAATAAAATTTAAGCTGATAATTTTTATAAGTTTCTGCGGTATTTTTTAATTCTGACTGATATGCCTGATCAATGGTTTGATAAGGAGCGAACGTTTTATAATCTTCTAATCCGATTGGGTTTTCTAAGATTAATTTTTCAACTTTTTCGGGGTATTGTAAAGTAAATCTTGTAGCAATCATCCCTCCCATCGAATGTCCTAAAACAATAATTTTATCGATTTTTAATTTGTCCAAAATGGCTTTTGTATTTTCTGCCAGCTGCGAAAATGAAAACTGATAACTTTGAGGTTTTGAAGATTTTCCAAATCCTATCTGATCCGGAATTATTACTCTGAACCCTTTATCTGAAAGATCTTTTGCAGTTCTTTCCCAATAAGCTCCGTTAAAATTCTTACCATGAAGAAGCATTATAACTTTTCCGTTTGACTTTGTTGGCTGAACATCCATGTAAGCCATTTTCAAATCGTTTTTCTGAGATGTAAAATTTAAAAAATGAACTTCGAAAGGGTATTGATAATTCGTTAATTCAGCATCCAATGGTTTCACCTGTGAAAATAGAAGACTTGTGCTTATGATAAGAATTAACGCTATAAATATGTTTTTGCAATATTTCATAAGATATTTTATTTACTGAAATTAAAAAACCGTTCCAAAAGAAACGGTTTCAATAGTATTATTTAGATATTTCAGCAAATTGATTTTCTTTTTTAGATAAATTCATGAGGACAATTGCAAAAAGTATTAGTGCAATTCCAACCCATTGTATAAAAATTACTTTTTCCCCCAATAAAACAAAAGCCATCGTCACAGAAACCGGTAATTCTAGAGAAGAAACGATGCTTCCCAATCCAAGTCCTGCATTCGGAAACCCGACATTAAATAAAATCGGTGGAATTATGGTTCCGAAAAGTGATAAAATTAAACCATATTTCCATAAAATTGAATAATTAAAGGAATGAATATGCTCTGTATTGTCTGTAAAATTAAGGTAGAAAGATTTTAAACCTTCGAAATGCAATGGCCCGATCTGTGCAAAAAACAAGAATGCAAAAACAACAACTGAACCACCCAAAAGCATGATAATACTTTTTCTGAAAACAGGTAAATGCGTTGCTAAAGTATTGGAGGTAAACATCGTTAGCGTATAGGAAGCTGCAGCTAATAATCCCCAGAAAATTCCTTTCCAATCCAGATCTAAACTTTCATTGATTAAATTGGTGGCTAAAATGGTTCCCGCCAAAACAATAATTACAGAAACAATTTTTCTTGCATTGGGCAGTTTTTTTGTCAGAAAACTTTCCACCACTACACTGAACCAGACGGACTGCATCAGCAAAACAATTGCTATCGAGACATTGATATACTGAACTGCAATGTAATAAAACAAACTGGTGCAACCTAATGAAGTTCCGGCTAACAGTAAGTTTCTTACTTCTCTTGATGTTGGTGAAGGCAAAGCTTTTTTAGAGGTGATTGTCTGAATAAAATTTAAGACTAAAAGACCCACTATTCCCAATAAAAACTGTGATGTTGTAACTTCTGAAGTGGTGTAACCATCCTGATAAGCGAGTTTAACAAACGTTGCCAGCATCCCATATATACTTGCGCCAATCCCTACAAATAGAACTCCCTTTAAAATATTTTTCTTCTGCATAATTCATTTTTACAGCCTGCAAAGGTACAATATATTATTAAATGAATAATAAAATGGCTGTGAAAATAAAAAATTACGGCGCGAGCTTCGCTCGCGCCGTAACTAAAATTTATAAATATTCAGATTATTTTTTAACAATAACTTTTGATGCCGCATCAATACCGATGCCTTTTACTTTCACCATATATGTTCCGTTAATCAGCTTATCTGTAGAGATTGATTTTTTAGCATCCGGAGAAATTTTATCTTCTGAAGAAACTAGTTTTCCAGACATATCATAAATTTCAACACTTACTTTACCTAATGTATTGCTTGGGAAATTGATGAAAAATTCATTCTTCGCAGGATTAGGATAAATTGAAATGTTATTTTTAACAACTTTTACTTCGTCTGTAGCTAATACACAGTCTGCTGGAACACTAAAATCCTGAACCTGATCATTAATATTTGTTAAACTTCCTGCACTAGCATTAACACCTAAACCTCTCTTTGCAAACGTTCTCCAGATCATACATCTGTCTGCACCTCCTTTAGCCTGATCTGCTGCAATGATGGCATCTCTACCATTGATAAATGTAGGATTACAAACCTGAAGTTTCAATGCGTCGGTTACTAATTGTAAAACTCTTGAGCTACCATTTGTTGTGTTTGCCATTACATCAGAAGAATATCCATACTTGGCAACATATTGCCAGTGGAGATCCCAAAGCATTGAAGCCCATACAAATCCAATTGAGTGTACATCAGGAACTATTTGCCCGCTTGTATTTGTATATTCCATTCCATTCGTATTCCCGTAAGTGTAATTGTTTATAGTAAAATCCGGAGAATATTTAGCAGGTCTTATACCTCCTCCGGTAATAGCCTGTCCAACAGCATATGTTCCGATACCTCTTGGTACAGATGCATTATCTCCAGCTTTATTAGTTAACATTAGAGCAAAGAAATCTGACCAGCCTTCTCCCATCTGTTCTTTGTCTGCAGAAGAATTTAAACAACCCACACCTGTTCCTGTTAATCTATTGGAAATTCCATGTCCATATTCGTGCACTACAATTCCATTATCAAAACTTCCGTCTGGTGTAATACTACTTGCAGGATCGTTTTTCAAAGTTACATTTACAACGGTATTAGCTGAAAGCTGGCTTTTAATATATTCACCCTCAGTATTTGAAATTAAAACCGATGGGATTGTAATCGTTGAATCAGTTCCGGACATATTTCCAACAGTATTACCATTAGCGGTATTGTTGTAAATAATAACAGCTGCAGCCCCAGCATCTTGTGCATTTTTAACCTTAACCGTAAAATTACAGGTTCCTCTTTCTACTAAACCGATCTTGCCCGTCAAAGATCCAGCAGGTATTGCCGTACAACCATCCAAAACTGAGGATAACTGTACATTTCCTGTAACCCCCGTCGCATCTAAAGCATTTCCAAATAAAGCTGTTCCGACAACCGGCTGACGAGGTACTGCGGAACTCGGTGCATTATAATAAAACAATCTATTAACGGTTGACCAAAGATACATCTGCATTCTTGGTTTATTTCCATCACTAGGACTATTAAAATTAGCATTATTTGTACCGCCTCCATCTTGTGCTTCGGCCAATACATAATCGCCTCCGGCACCTCCTAATCCAAAATTAGTATTCTGAAAGTTCCTTGCAGTTGGCGTAAAACCAAACATATAGAAAATATCATGAATTTTATTATTAATATAAAATAAATTGGTAATTGAAGCATTCTGATTAGTGAAGGAATCTCCATTAATACTAAAAGGATAATCAAAATTTCTTGAAGCACCTCCATCAGGAGAAATGCCCGGTAAATTAGAATCCAGAGTATCCTCATACGCATGTACGTTATTACCTCTTGTAATTGTATAACGAGTAGTTCCGTCATAATGCCAGCCTTCTGGAGAAGCGGTTAAGATCCATGGATTACTTACAATTGATCTGGAACCGAATGTAGGTGCCTCTATTGGTAATGCAAAAATATTATAAGAAGCATTATCAGGTACTAAAAGTGAAAAACTATTCTTATTTTCGTCTTGTTTTAGTGGACCTACAATATTATTATCATTATGAGCATGACTGTAATCACGCGAATAAGCATCATTATGGAAATTACAGGACAAGTTCAAATCTAGTTTACTGATAATATTTCCTGTATTTGCATCTACTAGAATATCCCAATAGCTTGGAGAATTAGGCTCTGGAAAAGAGAATTGGTAAGCTAATTTTAAAGCACCATTATCTTGAACGTATACCAGTCTTTGTTTTGCAGCGGGTGCGTTATTTAAATCTGCATCATTATACCCTAAAATAGGATAATTCTGAATTTTATCTTTCTGTAAATTTTCAGCTATTTTCTGAAGAGCAGCAGTCTTCGTAACAGAAGCTGTATTTGATACAGAAGAAGTATAATCTTTCAAAAAAGTATCAGAATAATAAATTACTTTATTATCTCTTACTAAAACAGTACCTTCCGCATTGTATACCGGAAGTCCATTATAAGTCTGCTGGAATTTAATTACATTTCCATTTAATGACTTTGATTCATCAACATTATCAATCTTAAAATTTGTAAGATCTGATTTCTTATATTCTCTGATCTTATTTTGAGAAATATAGTCTTTAATTAACTTCTCATTATCCTGTCCGAAAAGAACAGAAGGAAACATTGCAGAAACTACAAATAAAAGGGGTAAAGCTACTTTTTTCATATACACTAATAAAGCCGCTAATTTACATATAATTAACAATAAAACAATAGTATAATTTAAAATTATTTAAATAGACATTTAATTTAACAATAGTATATAAACTCTGCTAAATTTATGAATAAACCAAATTAACAAATCCCGCATTAACAGCAATTTTATGAATTGAATAAAAACAAAAAGCCACTCAAACGAGTGGCCAAATATTTAAAATGAATCAGGTATTATTTACCTTCTTCCATTTTTCTTTTTAATTCTGCTAATGCATCGATATCTCCAAGAGTAGATCTCTCTTCGTTTGAAGATGATGAAACATTATTAGATCTGTTGTTAGAATTTTCTCTTACGTTTTTCTTCTCTTCGTCTCTGAAGATTCCTGTATGAGAAACTACTACTCTCTTGAATTCTTTGTTGAATTCAATTACTTTGAAATCAGCCTCTTCACCTTTCTTGATTTTAGATCCGTCTTCCTTCTCTAATAATCTTGATGGGCAGAATGCTTCTACTTCAGCATCTTCGAACTGTACAGAAGCACCTTTATCGTGTACTTCTACCGCTTTACCAGCGTGAACTGTTCCT
>NZ_JBBCQL010000178.1:0-9531 GCF_037149975.1 Chryseobacterium sp. VD8
GTTTCTCTTTAATATAACCTGTTCCTACAGAAAATGTCTGTGTAAAATTAGCAGGAAAACACTGTTTTGAAGCATCATAATAATTGGCAGCAAAAACGGGAATTCCTTTTTCATAGGATCTGTTGATTGCATGTTGCATTTTAGCAGGTGTGATCTCAGAATTTATCCCCATACTTATGTTGATGATATTCACATTATAATCTATCATCCGGGAAATAGCTTCCGTTAAAAGATCTTCTGATATAACATGATTATGAGAATCGAGCTTTATAACATATAAATTGCATGATTTCAGGTGAGAATTGATAATAGAGGCGATTCCTGTACCATGACCTTTATGATCACTAAATTCATTTTCTTTAGTGATGATACTTCCTGAACGATCTTTAAACAATGTAATACCTTTGATATCACATTCTTTAAGTCTCTGATGGGTATGGTCTACTCCTGTATCAATAATTCCTATAGTCATAACTTCAATTTTATTTTGCAGAATGCCCCGTATTTTCCAATACATTAATCTGCGGTCTTGAGATGGTTTCCGGAGAATAAAGCATATTGATGTATTGTTCTTTTAAGTAATCTTCCAACTTATATTTCCATGAACTGCAGATCGGTACGTTCGCTTTTATAGCTTCATGAGAACATGTAATTGTGTCGCAGATAGGTAAAACCTTACAGTTCGTGCATATTTCATTATGCTTGAACCTGTTGAATGAAGAATGTTTTGTAAATTTCTCTGCATTATATCCTTCAAATACTGAGGCAGGAGCATGAGAATCATCATGAATTGTTTCCCAGCATTTGTGAATATAACCGTTCGGATCAATCGTCATACTAATTGGGGAAGCCCATGTTGCACATGTTGTCTGGTAATTGGGAAGATCCCATTTCAGTTTGGATTTTATTTTCAGATTGGTTTCATCACTCCATGCATTGAATCTGTTCATAATATTTTTTCTGAAGCTCATTTTAAAATCGAAGAACTCATCCAGATTCATTCTTTTTTCCAGTTCTTCTTCTGAAGTTTCGATCTCCTCATACGTACGTAGCCAAGAAGGGTCAAATGAAACCTGCTTAAATTTTTCCGGCCAGATATTCATATTTTTAAGATCATCTAAAAATGTATCTATTGTTCCGGCAACCTCTTTGTCTACATTTATTCTTATTAAGAATTGTATTTTAGAATCTTTAGGAACTTTAGAAAGATTTTCAAGAATAACTTCATAGTTTTTTTTGTTGATCTGCTTTAAAGGTCTTTTCTTATCATGAGTTTCTTTTGCACCGTCTATGGTAATCTGTACGCTGTGCACATTGCAGTCTTCAAGAATTTTTACGTTTTTTTCGCTAAGGTAAATTCCGTTCGTAATGATATTCGACACGTACTTTAGATTATACTTCCTTGCGACTTCTGTTAGACTTACCGTGAGATCCTGAATTGCTTTTACATTAATCAGCGGTTCACCACCATACCAAGTTATAGAAAGGGTCTCAATTTCTTTTCCTGATTTTAAAACAAGATCCTCTATATAATCTTTTATTCCCTGTTTTACTTTATCTTCTTTTAATGTATGATTGGGTTTTACAAATTCAAAACAATAAGAACATCCCATATTACATGTAATGGTAGTTCCAATAGTAAGATTGATTGTTTTCGCAAATTTGTACTGGTTTTCATCCGTATATCTGGAAAATAATGATCTTACATCTTTATCCGCTTCTATAATGTATTCCTTATCATACAAATATTTTACAAGATCATTAAACCGTCCTTCGCTTTCATCGTGTATAAAAAAAGAATACTGACTCTTCTCCAAAAGAAATTGTCCATTTTCAAAATTTAATACTTCCAATCCGCTGGTAAGGGAATTATAAAGAATAAATTGGTTTTCTTCTTCTACAGGAATAAGAAAGTTATATGGATTGGCTTTAAGTTTTAAAATCATAATTATTAGGATTAAAGATTAAATAGACCGTTTATCAACGACATTTACGGTTAGAAAAGAATATCGTCATCATTGGAAGTGTCGCCCGATGCTTTTCCTGTAAAATAACTACAGTTAAATGATTCACAAAGAGCTTCTGCTTCATCTACCAACCTATTTTCCATAGGTTGCGGTTTTACCAGTTCTGATTTTTCAAATTCAGATTCTTCGGTTTCAGGATTTACTTTTGATTCCATTTTTTCCAGTTTAAAATTTTTGTAAGAAATAGGCACTCAGCATTTGCTGAATGCCTATATACCTTTTAATTAGAATAAGATGTCTGTATCTTCAGTAGTGTCTCCAGACGCTTTACCAGCGTTGTAACCACATCCGAAAGATTCGCATAAAGCTTCTACTTCGTTTGACAACATATCGTCAATTGGAGTTGGCTTTACTAATTCAGTTTTTTCTAATTCGATTGTAACAGTTTCCGGGTTGTTGATTTCTGTTTTCATTTTGTTAAATTTTTTTAAATGATTAATAATTTGTTTGTTATGCTTATTTCGAAATAGCCGTTATTAAAACCTTATCATTGTAAGGCTGTAAGTCTTCGATCTTCCTGATATTTACATGAATATCCGGAGAGATCCCTTTACCTTCTATACTTTTTCCGTCCAGCATAATGATGCTTCTGGTAAAGGCATTTGTTCTGAACTTTATATTGCTGTTGTTTTCCGGTAGAACTTCGTAAAGTGCAGCTACAGCACCCGCCGTACGTTCTATCCCGATTACTTTTGTATTTTTAAAGTATTTTTTCAGGTTATAAGCAAGAAGCTCAGATACACACGAAGTATTTTTATTTACTAAAACACGAAGTTCCAGTTTGTTGCTGATAATGTTATCAGAAAGATTTTTATTAACAATTACGTCTTCATTTTTCCCTGAAAATTTATCTTTTAACTGATAGTATCGGAACTCTTCCGGGATAAATAATGACAGGATTTGTGCTCCTATCAAAAAGTCTCCTCCTCCATTATTTCTAAGATCTATGACCAACTTTTTTTTGCTTCTGATCTCTGGCAGATTTTCAATAAAAATATACAGTGCATCTTTGTCAATATGTTTTATTTTCAGATAAACTACCTCGTCATTTATTGTTGAAAATTCAGTTTTCTGTACAAAATTTGAAGGTATTTTATATGAATCTTTATGTATATATTCAACCGTTCTTACTTCTCCTTTTGAGTTTTTTAATTCAAGTTTTGAGACTCCATTCGGTTCTTTCAACAGCAATTCGTTTGCTCTTTCTGAAGAGAGTTTTTGAACTTCTGTTCCATCGATTCTGACAATAGATTCTCCTAAACAGAGTTTATTCTTTAGGCTGTCATCCAAAATCGCGGATACTTTGTACCCTTCTTTAAATCTATACAATAACACACCTGTTGATTTATTTTTTGTTTTACAACCATTCATTTTAATGGAAAAATGAGGATCATTATATTTCTGTCTGATATAGCTGTCGACTCCGGAAATATAATTACACATTCCGCTAAGTGTATCTGCTTTTATTTTTGCAACTCTACTTACGGGTCTCGCAAAATCAAAAGGATAATTTTTTTCTATAATACTAATGAGGCTGTCTATACTTCTATACTGAGATTTATTATTTTGTAATCTAAAGTATAATGTCCCTTTATTGTCTTCTTCTTTATCGAATTTCGGATAAGATTTATAAAGTCCATAAGAATCATACACTCTTCCTGACATATTTCCTGATAAGGAATTTGGCAGAAAGTTTTTTTTCTGAATCTTTATATTTCCTATAATAAAATTTTTTATTTCACACACCGATTCTCTATCCTTATCTTTCTTTACAATCTCAAAATCAATTTCTTTAATTTCTGACAGTAATTTTCTGTATAAATCTGAAAATATTGTTTCAATTTCTTTATATCCGTTTTTTGGATTTATGTTAAAAATTACTTTTTGGGTAGCAGGATCTTTTATACTTAATGTTTCTATATTTTTTGAAAAAAGCTGAAAAATCACACTTACATCAGAGGAATTATCATCAATAGAGTGTTTTTTTATTAATAAAATCCTTTTATCTTTATTAATATTAAAAGAACTTCCTTTAATATTAAAATCATTTACACTGGGAATGTTGTAGTTTATGTAATCTGATTTCGTATAATATAATGTATCAACATTCTTCTCCAGATATGCAAACTGCATATTCTGCGCATAATATACATTACTTATTAATAAAATTATATAAACTAAAGCTCTCATTTATTTATATCTTTTTTAAGCTGACTGTTTCACTATAGAAGAAATAGCTTCCAAAACATTAGTATCGGATAGCAAATAATAGTTTTTATTAAGAAACTTTTTTAGAGTATCATATTTAAACAATACAGGAATAGTTTCTGATCCCAGATAATGAATAGGGTCGGCTAAAATTTCGGCTTCAATTCCTAAAGCCTTCAATATTCTCAATAATTTTGAATCACATTCTGCCAACGCAACAGATTCTTCGCTTTTACAAACTTCGTTTAAAGCAAAAACCATTAATGTTTTAAAAAGCCGGAAACTTCTTTTATCACATTCATGTTTTATTGCAAATCTTCCAATATGCCAGATATTTGTTACTTCATCTGAAAGAAAGCATAGCGGATCGATATAAAATAATTTTTGCATCGGTAAAACATCATAGCCGTTCCACTTTATTGTTCTGATTGATCCTATGATACCCCCAGAATTATCCGTAGAAACAAAAACTTTAGAATTACAGTAGCTGATTTCATCTTCATATACACTCTCTGTTTCTTCTTCAAAATTATTTAAATCATAACGTCTTTCATGGTGCTGAAAATTTTCCGTTACAACAAATTTTGCCAGACTGTATAAAGTAATATTATCCATAGAGTTAAAATTTAAATTATGCATCGTTTTGTTTTCTTTTGTAAAAATATTGTAGTGAATTGCATTATTTACTACACTTTTGTGTAGATTTGCTACAAACAATTAAATCACACCTTGGTGTACATAAAAACACTGAATAATAATGGATGAAGTAAATAAGTTTTTCTCTTATAAGAACAGAATAGAAAATAATCTGGGTGCTGAAGCCTTTGAAACAGAAAATTATCTTGAAGTAATCAAAGCTTTTTCAAGGCTTACATATCAAAGTTTATATGTGATAGATTATGAAAAGAAAATTTTTGAATACGTCTCAGATAACCCATTGTTTCTATGTAACTGCACACCCGAAGAAGTACAGAATCTGGGATATCTTTTTTATTTTAAGAACGTAATAAAAGATGATCTTGAACTACTCTTTAAAATAAATGAAGCAGGGTTTAATTTTTTTGATAAACTTCCTTTAGAAGAAAGAAAGATGCATACTATATCTTATGACTTTCATCTGGTAACTGAAAATAAGTCAGCAATTCTTATCAATCATAAGCTTACTCCATTATTTTTATCAAAAGACGGTAAAATGTGGAAAGCAATGTGTATCGTATCCTTATCTCCCAACAGTTCTTCAGGTAATATCAATATATACAAACAAGGAACCGACGACATTTGGGAATACAACCTTATTGCTGAAAAATGGACGTTAAGAAAAAAGCTTAGACTTTCCGAAAGAGAACTGGAAATTCTTAGATTATATGCTCAGGGTTTAACGATTAATGAAATCGCACAAAAGATTTTTATATCTGCAGATACCGTAAAATTCCACAGAAGAAAATTGTTTGAAAAACTGGGGGTTTCAAATATTACAGAAGCATTAGCTTATGTTACGAATAATAAACTTCTTTAAAATTAAACGTTATCCATAATGGTATTTAAGTAAAATTCGGGAAATACTTTAAAAGATTTATGAGTTGCAATATTGAACATAATATGTGTACACATTGCAGCAACCGTCCACGAAGCAATTGACAATTGAGGCGGAGGAAGACTTTCTTTTTCACTTTTGTAATCCTGGATGATATTTTCTAACCATTCGTGAGGCTGTTTCCAGAATCTCAAGTATCCGGCAACATATTCTACCATCTTCAACTCATTAAAATTTTTATCATTCGTAAGACTGTTTATCGGAAGTCCATTCGGAGCAATAACAGTCACCAACCCTCCCCAACCAAGATTATAAGGATGCAAAATATGAAGTTTTTTCTTTTGACATATTTTATCAAAACGTAAAGGAATATCGCTGGTAAAATCCAAAGCATTGATGGCAATTTTATTTTTCCCGATAATTTTCTGTAAATTATCTTCAGTAATAAATTCATTATAAAATTGAAGTGTCGCCTCCGGATTTATACTTTTTAATCTGTTGTATAAAGTCTCTGCTTTATATTCCGAAATGTCATAAAATGTATAGTTTTGCCTGTTAAGGTTTGAGTTCTCTACCACATCCCCATCAATAATAGTTATGTTTTCAAAGCCAAATCTTAAAGCACATTCGGCAATATTACTCCCAATTCCGCTGCCTGCAAGAAGAATCGGAATATCCTTAATCTGATTTTGTTCTTCTTCAGTTACATATAAGCGGTTTCTGGAATAACGATCATTCATTTTAACTATTTTTTGCAAATATATTGATATGACATTACATTGAGACTACACTAATGACTAGAAAATAATAAAACAACTACAGTAATTTATAACAAATAAAAAGAGTTTTACATCATCTGTAGAACTCTTTTTTTATATCCTGAAAAAATTACGGGCAACTTCCGTGGTTTCATCTGCAACTTCTGCTATGCTGATTTTCTTCAGATGGGCAATCGTCTGTGCTACATACGGTAAAAAGGAAGGTTCATTTCTGCGGTTCTGCATTCTCGGCATATTTTTCGGCAGCATAAAAGGCGCATCGGTTTCAATCATCATTCGGTCGAGCGGAACATATTTTATCACTTCTTCCAAATGTTTAAACCTGTTCTGATCGCTGATGGCTCCGGTAAACCCTAAATAAAAGCCTTTATCCAGATATATTTTGGCTTCCTGTAAAGTTCCTGTGAAACAATGCACCACAGCTTTTGGAAGTTGAGACAAATATTCATCCGTTATTTCATTAAATCTTTTGAAAGCAGATCTTTCATGAAGGAAAAGCGGTTTATTCACTTCAAAAGATAATTCAAGCTGGGCGCGGTAACATTTTTCCTGAACAGGTCTTGGCGAAAAATCCCTGTCGAAATCCAGTCCGCATTCTCCTACGGAAACAACGTGGTCTTGTTTTAATAATATTTTTAATGCAGGAATACTTTCGTTGTTGAAAGATTTTGCATCATGAGGATGAATTCCCGCCGTTGAAAACAGAATTTCGGGATAATCTTCTGCAATTTCCGCAGATTTCTGGCTTCCGCGAACGCTCGTTCCTGTGAGGATCATCTGTTCTACTCCATTGTCGAGTGCGCGATTGATTATTTCTTCCTGTTCGTCATAAAATTGTTTATTGGTTAAGTTTATACCAATGTCGATTAATGTGTTCATTTTTTTATTAAATTTAGTTTTATTGGACATATTTCTTTTGCCTTGAAGCAAAAGAAACAAAAATTCAAGACCTGGAATCTGAATGCTAAAAATTAATAATGTTCTCTAAAAATTCTAAACTCGCGCGAATTTCACATTTGTCCTTCGGCTCTAAATAGCTCCCTCGCTCAAACAGTAGAATTTTTTTAACGTTCACATGATTAATTTTCTTAACGCTTCAGCTTCCTATGTCGGCTTAATGAAATAAAATCTGCGTCATCCGCAAAATCTGCGAGAGAAAAAGATTAATCATAAAATGTTTTTAAAATTTAAAAAACAGAAACAGGCAGGAATTGAACCTGCAACTCATCTTAGAATGATGCGCTTTTCCGTTAAACTACTGCTTCCGTATGAAAATTTAAGCGTTTATAATATCTTCAATCATCATTTTTAATTCAGGAAGTGCTTTTGAACTGCTTTCCTGTACTGAAAATAACGTTTTGCTTCCTTTTAAAATATAATCAAAATACGTATCGCTTTCAGGATTGATCAGGACGATCCATTTTGCACGGATTTTTACTGTTTCCACAATGTTTACAGGCAAAACCGTTGATCCCGAAGTTCCGACTACAAATAAGATATCTGTATGGTCTGCAATGTTGTACGCTGTATCGAAATGATAATATTTTTCATTATAACTTTCATCAAACCATAAAGTATGAGGACGAAGCCAATTTCCGCACTTTTTACATTTCAGATCGTCGATATCATCTGCCGTTAAATCTTCGGTATATTCTTTAAACTTAATATTTTCAGGGAAATCGAAAGGTTCGCTGCATTCTTTTGAGCAACGGACTTTCTGCTTGCTTCCATGAATTTCATATACGTTCTGCGTTCCCGATCTTTGGTGAAGCCCGTCAACATTTTGAGTAATCAATCTGAATCTTTCACCTAAAATTTTTTCAATTTCTGTGATCGCCAAATGTCCCGGATTAGGTTTTGCTTCGGCAATCATTTTCTTCCAGAACAGATTGTACTGCCATACTTCTTCCTGATTCTGGCTGAAATATTTGTACGTCCCGAATTCTTCCGGACGGTGATATTTTGTTCCTTTGATCCAGATTCCGTCGATCGAGCGGTAAGTCGGAAGCCCGCTTTCCGCAGAAATTCCGGCTCCGGTAAGGAAAGTAATGTATCCTTGTTTTTCTTTGAGGATTGTATTTAATATGGTTTGTAATTCTTTCATGATTTTCATTTTAATTTTCTTTTGCCTTGAAGCAAAACAAAAGTTCAAGACTTGGAATCTTACGCTAAAAATTAATAATGTTCTCTAAAAATTCTAAAACTCGTGCGAATTTGGTATTTGTTTTTTGATTTAATATTTTCACCGCGCTCAAACAGTAGAATTTTCTTAACGTTCGCATGATTAATTTTCTTAACGCTTCAGCTTCCTATGTCGGCTTAATGAAAAAAAATCTGCATCATCCGTAAAATCCGCGGGAGAAAAAGATTAATCCTAAAATGCTTTTTAAATTTTAAAAAAACAGAAACAGGCAGGATTCGAACCTGCAACCCTCCTGGGTTCGGAGTGCTTTTCCAGATTAAACTACTGTTTCTTATGATTAGGTTTCAGCTTCCAGAAGACCAAAATATTCTGAAGCGGTTAAAGCTCTTACAGCACCACGCGGCGGAATTTTTTTATTCAATTCGCAAATCAGCAGATCTCCCTGTCTTTTTAAACATCTGATGTGCGGGATGATATTTTCATGAATTCTGAAAGTGGATGCAATTGCCGTTAATGCATTGTCTTTATACGCTTCCTCAATCCACAGCCAATGTTCTTTTTCCGTAGAGGGACACCAGCATTTTACAGCATAAGAATAGCGGTTTGCAGACCCCCAGACAAATATTCCGAGTTTTTCATTTTCAACCTGATGAACTTCATACTGATTGATTTTCTTCGTCATATATTCATTTCCATTATCATCATATCCAAAATAATTAACCTCTATTTCTGCCTGATTGATTTTTTCAGCTTTCAGGTTTTTCATTAAATTCCCGACTCCGAAATAACTGAAACAGAAAAGCTTAAAGTTTCGGTCTTTGTCATTGAAAAATTCATCAA
>NZ_JBBCQL010000179.1:0-9463 GCF_037149975.1 Chryseobacterium sp. VD8
ATTTTAATAATGGCTTTATTTGTTTCTGGATACAACTATCATACAAAAGATTTAGCAGTAAAAAGTTACCGAAATTATTTATGGTGCCTTTTTTTTTATATTTTATTTAAAGAAATCATCTTAACTCCTAAATATACCAGAGAGCCTAAGATGCTTTATATTCTTGGTGATCTTTTCATTTGGTGTAGTTACTATGTTTATACAGAGTTTTTAAGACATGCGATAGATTTCAAAGAAAATAAAAAAATATTTCGATTTTTAATGTATGTAGCAAGAGCATTTTTCATAATTGGCTTTATATCTACGAGTTCTTTAGTTTATCGGGATATTATATCTTATCAATACTATCTTTGGATTAATCTCATCGTTTCTTTAAGTGTGTTGGCATTTTTCGTAACCTTACTTATTCATTTGCTAAAACGTAAAGATCTTTATCATCATTATCTGTTTTTAGGGAGCTTTTGTCTGATATCCTTCACCTCTTTTGCTATTTTTTTTGATGGTCCCCAAAGGACATTTTTTGGGTTCACTTACCTGTCTATTGTTTGTATGGGTTATTTCTTAGAAATATTATTTTATTCTTTTGCCATTAGTATCAGGTTAAAAGATTTTTGGGAGACAAAAAATAAAGTAGAAAAGCAAAACATCGAAAACCAGAAAAGAATTCTTTTACAGGAAATAGATCATGAAAAAAAAATTCTTGAAGAAAAAGAAGCTGAGCGTTTAAAAATATCTGTAGATCTCCATGATGGAATTAATAATTCTATTGCTGGATTAAAATATTATATCAATGACAGACGCTTAAGGGCATCTGATAAAAATGAACAATTTCTACTTTCTGATATTGAATTGGAGCTAAATGCAATTTACAGTGAAACCAAAAGTTATTTGCATAAGTTACACACAGGATTTGATGAAAAAAAACAATCTGTTTCTGCATTATTAGATGAAATAAAAAAACGTTACGAATCTACCGGTTTAGAAATAGTTTATGAGGTTGACGATCAATTAACACATAAAATTTCCGATTTTCAAGAAAATAATCTTTATTTCATTATTAAAGAGTCAATTAGTAATGCTATAAAACACTCCCATTGTAGTATGATAAAAATAACAATTACAATAAAAAAAGAATTTTGTTTTTTTGAAATTCATGATAATGGAAAAGGATTCAATTTTGCCGAAAAAAAGACTATTGGAAATGGACTATTTAATTTACAGTTAAGAATGAAAAAAATAGATGGCAATATAAGTTTCAATACTCAAAATGGAACTAGAATTTGTGGTAAATTTCCTATAGGCCAATAAATTTTATAATATTCACTGTTTATTTATTTGCTCTACCTATAATTTCAGAAATCCTTAGCTTCTGAAAGGCGCTGTTACCAAGAAATTTTTGGAAGTTCAGGCAAAAAAATAAATAGATTCTATAAAGTTTGTGGAGTAAATGAATAGATTAAAGCTTTTTTTAGATTTGAAATACATAAAAAGATAAACAAATTAGTTCTTATATTTTCAGCCCACCTGTTCCTTCTTCTTATAATTCTTCAGACCTGATGTAAGCTCACAACTCAATATAACTTACGAGAATTACACGCATTTCGATTCCCCTAAAAAGGGGTATTAATTTAATCATATTGGGTTATATGATTGTAAAAAGCATTCCCCTTAAATTTGTAACATACTTTTGGTTAATACCTACAAAAAATAAACCAGAAAAATACTGAAAACAATCACAGAAATATTGTGTTTGCTTTTTCTATAAACCACCTCATAAATAAATAGCTTTCTTTTACGGGTATAGATCGTTCAATAGAATGATAAATTTACTCTATTTAATGATATTTATTGTTGCAGAGAAACTAATCAATATAAAATTCTAAATATTAAATATAAATTGAAAAATAATGAAAAATAATTTATTCTTACTTTTATTTGTTTCTTGTAGTGCATTTGCTCAAACCGGAAACGTTGGGATTAACACTACAGATCCCAAAGCTACATTACATGTTGTAGGCTTACCTACGGATGCGGCAGCACTAGATGGTATTATTGCACCAAAACTTACCGGAAATGAACTTTTTACAAAAAATTATACCAATAATCAAACAGGAGCAATGGTGTATGTTACAGCGGCAGCAAGTACAGCTAATCAGTTGGCTGCGTTAAGCCAGGTTGTAAATGTATCCTCTGCAGGATACTACTATTTTGATGGTTCTGTTTGGCAAAAAGTAAATAATGGATCTGGTGATGGAACAAATGATGCATGGATAAATGATGCTACCAATTCCATGGTAAAACTTGGTACAAAAGCCGATGGAAATATTCGTACTTCAGGAACAGATTTTGTGATAAAAGATGATGGCAGAGTTGCCATTGGTACATCCTCTCCGGATACAAATGCTTTATTGGATCTCACTTCCAACACCAAAGCATTTTTGCCACCAAGATTGTCATTGCTTTCAACAGATAATCCTTCTCCATTATCTGCACACACACAAGGTGCTGTAGTTTACAATATTGCAACTGCAGGTACAGTTCCTAGCAATGTAATTCCCGGTCTATACATTAATGACGGAACAAAATGGAGCCTACTGAATTCCAGCACTCAAAAATCAGCTTCTTATTTTGGTACTGTAAATTATGGAGATATTAACGGATTTTCCGGTACTGTTTCTAATTTAGGAGTAAGCGGTTTTGTGGTTTCTGCATCAAAAACTGATGTAAGTGGAGGTGATGCTTTAACTGTGATCCATAATCTTAATTTATCTGGCAATCAAAACATAACTCTAACCATTAAAGCAAATACAACGGGAGCTTCTTATGGACAGTATAATAATGATAATGATTGGTATCAGCCTGTAATCTATGATGTTACAGCTAACTCTTTTAAAGTATACGTGGAAGAAAATTCAAGTACGGTTCAAAATGTCAGTATGATGATACAGCTTACTAACTATTAGTATTCTTTTAATGTGTGAGTAAGTCTCATGAAATATATCAATTCAATGCATGATAGGCTGCAGAGTTTAATAAAACTAACTGATAAGGTAATAAAATTGTAACACATTAGCCTTAAACTGTGTATAGGCTGATGGTTATTTTAATCCAGGTTAAAAAGCTTTACATGAGAAATTTTATTCGAATTGCTTTAACAAAAAACGGAAGAAGTGTATTGTTTAAATGTTAAGAATAAATAGTATTAATTCGGGTTTTCAAAAAGAATTGGTTGTTATAGTAAAAATATCTTCTTAAAATAAACTAATGGCTATTGTTATATATAATTACCGAATTAATATTTTAAATTAACAATACCAAATATAATTCTATGAAAATTTGTATTGTTGATGATCATAAAGTCATTGCTCAGTCTATTAAAAACAGTATTAATGAAAGTATTACTTCTTCGGAAATAGATACCTACAGTTGTGCTGCAGACTTTTTTGAAAAGTGTGATATTAATAATTTGCCACAAATCCTGATTACAGATTTGCTGATGCCCGGAATAAATGGAGTAGAGCTTTTAAAGAGTTATAAAGCTTTTTTTGAGAGACAAAATCATATCAACTGTAAAATTATAGTACTTTCAATTATTTCAGATGTGCATACTATAAAGATGGCAATGCGATATGGTGCAGATGTGTATCTTTCTAAAGAATCAGATTTAGAAGAACTATTATTTGCGATAGATGAATGTTTGAAAGGGAACAGATACTATGGAAAAAATCTTCGAGATAGTATTATTGATAGCATCACTAAAGAAGAACAAATTATATTTCATCTTTCTCCCAGAGAAAAAGAAGTGCTGAAGCATGTTTGTTCCGGTAAGACGATTAAGGAAGCTGCTCATAGTATGAATTTGAGTGTACATACTGTAAAAACCTATTACAAAAATATCATGAAAAAGTTTAATGTTAACCGGACTTCAGATCTGATTGTTTTCGCCATTAAAAATGGATTATATCATCCGTAATAAGAGTGCTTCCTGTAAACGTATAATATTTTATAACCAATGTGTACAATTTCAGAATAGTAAAGCTTTTAAAAGTAACCTCATACACACCTGACAATAATTATACAGATGAGATTTTTAAGTTTAATTATAGATACTTTCAGTCTCTTTTATTCTTCCTATAATCATAAATGCTCATGGAATCTAAGGATAGAGAAAAAAACACGGTCTTCAGGATACCATCATCATTAACTTTGAAAATTTGATCGGCAGAACCCAATCAGATGCAGGGTAGTTTTTTCAAGGATAGAAGCTGTTCAAAAAAATCCTTGCGATTTGGTTGTGAAATGAAAAATACTCCAAAAGAAATTTATATAATCATTCTGTATTTTTATTACGAAGATCCGGCTAAAGTAAATTCATTGTTATAAAGTTCAATAAATAATCTCTAAAAAGAAAGGATTTAAATTTAATTATTATGAACTATAAAAAAATTCATATAGGTTCTCTTATTGAAAAGCGTGTTAAAGAATTAAAAATAAGCACTAATAGAATCTGTACTTTTTTTAAATGCAGTAAAGAGGAAGTCCAGAATATCTATTTAAGTGAGAATATTTCAGTAGACAATCTGTTAAAATGGAGTAAACTTTTAGAATATGATTTTTTCCGCGTGTATAGCCAGCATCTTATTTTATACTCACCGCCTGCCAATCCAAATGCAGCTACATATCACAAAGTAAAGAGAACTGCACTTCCGGAATTTCGTAAGCATCTCTATACTCAAGAGGTTATTTACTTTGTGTTAGAACTTATTGAACGCAAGGAAAAAACATGTCAACAGATAATTGATGACTATAGAATACCCAAAACAACTCTTTACAGATGGCTCTCCAAATATAAAGGCTGAGCAAAGAAATATAACTTTAAATTCACCGCTTTTACGCGTTCTGTTTTTAATCTTTTATAAGTTGTATTGTTATTACTATGGATAGAATTTCACCCAATTATAAGCGTATTTATACAGATATGATTACAAAAAAGTATCCTGATAAGCACGAGGAATGCTTGTTTCTGTTATCCAAAAAAGAGCTTTCTGCTTTGGATATTATTCGTTTGAATGATAAACTAATTAAAAATTATGTGAGTGATGAAGATAAAGATAATAAAAAGCACCGGTCATATGATAAAAGTTCAATCTTTGAAATTCTGGATTATCAGGTAAAAAACAAGCTGAATAATTTGCAGTTAGCTAAACATTTTAAACTTAGCCGGAATACAATTGCAAAATGGAAAAAGTTATATTATTCAAAAATAAAATAGTTATCGCATCAAAGTTCTCTAAAGTAAAAGATTAGAAAACTTTATAATTATATGTGTAGAAATTATATTCATATCTGTTGAACGTCTGTGCCATTATAAATACAATCTATACAAATTCTGCATCTAAAAGAGCAAAATTCTATTATACAGCTGTCGTATTAAGAGATAATTCTTTTCTTGTTCCCAAAAACCACTCAAAATCCTCCCAAAATCCTTCGACTGTTGTTCGGTGTTTCTTCGGAAAAAATCCCATTTTTCCGAAGCCGATCCGAAGAAGACCCGAACATGATCCGAAGAAATGGGTTTTCAAACCGGTCAAAAGTAGTCAAAACCGGTCATCTTTTTTACAGGTGCCTGAAATTGGAAAATTCTGTAATATCTTCGTTCTGTTAACCAATAAAAATGCACAAAATTTCGGATTTGATATTTAACCCAGATTGCTTCTTAAATACAAAAGGTGGCTTCGGCTCCGCTCAGTCACCTTTTTTTGCTTTTTTTAGTATTAGAAATTAGAAAAGATAATTAATAGACGGCTGGAAATAAACAAAATGGCTGAATGTAAAACTAAGTGACTGAGCATATTCATTAGGTGGCTGAGCGGAGTCGAAGCCACCTTTTTTCGATGTGATTTTCTGGTATTGTTGGACTTTGGTTTTTTTTCTGTAGTGGTGGCTGAGCGGAGCCGAAGCCACAGGGTTTTTCGATTTGCTTTTTGGGTATTGTTGGATGTAGTTTATTGTTCTGTAGTGGTGGCTGAGCGAAGCCGAAACCACTTTTTTCGATGTGATTTTCGGGTATTGTTGGATGTAGTTTATTTTTCTGTAGTGGTGGCTGAGCGAAGCCGAAGCCACTTTTTTTCGATGTGATTTTCGGGTATTGTTGGACTGTGGGTTGTTTTTCTGTAATGGTGGCTGAGCGGAGCCGAAGCCACCTGTTGTTAAACATTCACCCCAAAAATAAACCACTTCACAACATTTTTCTCTTTGCAATCATAAAAACAATAATTTTGTGTAATAACTATGAGTAAGAGAAAATTATTGATCTTTACGGGGGTAGTTCTGTTTTTACTCCAGCCGGTTCTTCTTCCTGCGTTTCCTATGGATAGCTCAGAGCCTCATTATTTTAAAGATTTATCAGAAAATATACTGGGTAATTTGCTGATCCTCATCTTTTTTTACATCAATTATACTTACCTTATCCCGGGACTTTTATTTCAGAAAAAATATCTGCAGTACGGGTTTCTGGTTTTCTTGGGACTCATGGCTGTTTTGCTTCTGCCGTGGGCGCTTTTCGGATCTCATGCTCCGCCAGACTTTGCACAGCTGCCCTTTCATCCGAGAACCCATGAAAAAACAATGTTTCACAGGATTCAGCTGTTCTTCTCGGAGGTAGATCATCTGGTCTTCCTTTTCGTGGGGACGATATTTTTTTCCACCTTCTGGTTTGAAAGAATGCAGAACCAAAAAATTAAGAACGAAAAGCTGCAGGCAGAACTTTCTCACCTCAAACTGCAGATTCATCCCCATTTTTTATTCAATACCCTGAACAGTATTTATGCATTTGCGATAAAAAAAGACGATAAAACAGCAGATACGGTATTGGTTTTTTCAGATTTTATGCGGTATCTTTTACAGGATTCCTATCAGAATGAAGTCCTGCTGGAAAAAGAAGTTCAGTATATCAGCAATTATATCGAGTTACAAAAATCCAGACTGAGAAATTCTGTAGCGGTTGAATTTGAAAAAACTGGCGATTTTGATAATAAAAAAATAGCTCCTCTTATCCTGTTCACTTTTGTGGAAAATGCTTTTAAATATGGTGTAAATCCGGATGAAAATTCTGAAATAAAAATAGAAATATCTATACAGGAAAATGAATTGAATTTTATGGTTTTCAATAGAATTGTATCTGCCAAAAATATAGAATCCAGTAACATCGGGATTAAAAATACCAAAGAAAGACTCATGCTTTATTATCCTCAAAAACATACGCTGGAGATTAAAGAAGATCAAAAGGCATTTATCGTCAATCTCAAAATTAATTTGTTATGATTACCGCTATAGCACTGGACGATGAACTACCATCCTTAGAGATCATAGAAGCATTCTGTGCGAATATTGAGGAGATAGACTTAAAGAAAACCTTCCTCAAAACCAGTGAAGCAAGATATTTTCTGGAAAACAATCCTGTGGATCTGCTTTTTCTGGATATTAATATGCCCGCTGCTTCAGGAATCGATTTTTATAAAACACTGCCACAGGAAACCCTGGTGATTTTTACAACAGCGTATAAGGAATATGCTGTAGAGAGCTACGAGATCGGAGCTTTTGATTATCTGCTGAAACCATTTAGCTTTCAGCGTTTTAAAATGGCGGTCGACCGAGCAGCGGAGCAAAAAAAATTACTCTCTGCCCACGATGAAGGTTTTATCTACTTTCGGGTAGATTACGGATTGGTGAAAGTTGTTTTCAGTGAGATTCTGTATATCGAGGGACAGGATAACTATGTGAAATTTTACTTTGAAAACCAAAAATCACTTTTAGTAAGAATTACCATAAAAGAACTTTTGGAAAAACTTCCTGAGCAGCATTTCTGCAGAATCCACCGTTCCAGTATTGTTTCTTTAGCAAAAATAACTTCTTTCAGGCACAAGACAGTTTATATAAAAGATATTGCGCTTCCTGTAGGCAATACCTATGAAGAAGACTTTCTTAAAAAGATATAATTTAACGTGAGTTCGGGATGAGTCTTCTTAAACACCGTGTTAAACAAAGCGATTCAATTATCAGGAATTCAGCTTTTAAGATATACAAAGGCGTAAAATTGATCAAAGTAATACCATTTTGTGTTTTTTAAATAAACGAAGTGCCTTTGTTTAGCTTACCAACTTTCAATAAGTAAAAAAATCTTTTGTTTTTCTTTGCGATAAATTAATATAATTCTGTAAATCAATTATTTAAATTTATTTCTTATCTCGAACTGAGGTTAAAATTAAAAATATACATTTTCACCACAACTATTTTATCATTGACCACACTTTCCTGAAACCCATGGAATTATTGATTTTTTTTGTAATGAATTTTAAAATAACATATTATGAAAAAAATCTTTTTGATGATAAGTGTTCTCGGCATTACGCTCAGCACTTTTATCGTTTCATGTTCTGATGATAATGATTCTGCAGATTCTGGTAATTCTACCAGCAACACAGGCGGAGGAGCATCTGATAATGCTGTGGGAACAACCGGAGCAGCATCCATAGCCGCTACAGATGTAACAGCCTGTGGTTCCGTAACGGGGGTTTCCAAAATTGTCTGTCTTACCGAACAGTTAAAAGCTACGCTTACTTCCTCACAGCTTGCCGCCGTTCAGCTGGATTATACCTATGCCAACATTAAAACCTGGTCTAATCTTCCTGCGGCGATGTCTGCAAGAAAAGGTATTCCTTTAGGGAATCTTAATGCAACACAGGTAGGTATTGCCAAAGCCATCATCAAAGAAATGAGCGGAACCACCGCTAATGAAGGCTATGATGAAATTCAGCAATTGCTGTATGCCGATAATTATCTCAATGCCAATGGAGGCGGAAGTACTTATGGTTCAGGAAATTTTTATCTGGCTTTCTTCGGGACTCCTTCTGCCACAGGGAAATTCGAAATTATGTTTACGGGGCATCATAAAACCATTGCCAATACCTATAATAATGGAGCTTTAGTAGCTGCAACCCCTTTGTTTACGGCTACTGAACCATTGTCTTTTGCGGTTAATTCTACAACGTATGCGCCGGTAGATCAGGAGAAAAATGCTATTGTTGCTTTACTTGGCGCGCTTTCTTCCACACAGCTTACCACTGCAAAAGCCAGTACAACGTTTACGGATCTGGTTTGCGGACCTACCGCCAACTGGAGTTTCCCGACTGCTTTTTCAGGGCTGCAGTGTTCTGCTTTGGATGCGACTCAAAAAGCACTGGTACTGAATGTAATTAAAACCTATGTAAATGATGTTTCCGATACCAGTGCAGCTTCTATTCTGGCAACCTACACATCAGAATTAGACAATACCTACATCTATTACAGCGGAAATACTTCAATGACGGTAAAAAATGATTACTTCAGAATTGCAGGTCCAAAAGTGTGGATCGAATTTTCCGTACAGGGCGGGATTGTTCTCAGCGGAGTGCACTATCACTCC
>NZ_JBBCQL010000180.1:0-9454 GCF_037149975.1 Chryseobacterium sp. VD8
AAGGAATTATGGATCGGGACATTCATCGGAAATTACGATAAAGGCGGTCATAAAGTCAGCCTGGAAATCACCATTCACAAAAGCGATCAGACTGTTTATAAAAACAATACGGTCATTCCTTTATTCAACACTCTGAACATTATGGAAATGGCAGGACAGGATTATTCTACCATGTTTAATAATGATAAAGGACTGTTTGTAGAGTTTACTTTAAAAAAGGATCTGAAAAATGCCCAGTTGAAATATACAACTACCGGTCATGGAGGATGGGAAAACGGCGATGAATTTGTACCCAAAGCCAACTCGATCTTTTTAGACGGAAAAATGACCTTCTCTTTTACACCTTGGAGAACCGACTGCGGATCTTATCGTCTTTATAATCCGGCTTCAGGAAATTTTCCGGACGGACTTTCATCATCCGATCTTAGCAGATCAAATTGGTGTCCCGGAACGGTTACCAATCCCAATTTTATTCAGCTTGGAGATTTAAAAGCCGGAAAACATACCATTCAGGTAAAAATTCCGCAGGGTCAGACTGAAGGAACAAGCTTCAGTTCATGGAATGTTTCAGGAGTTCTGTTAGGGTCTCAATAAAACAAAACCTTCTCGCAAACTGAATTGCAAGAAGGTAAAAACACAAATGATGAAAAAAAATTATTTCGAGCCACAAAGTAAGGGCTAAAATTTGTAGAATAAATTATCATACATTAAGAAATATCTCATAATAATTTCGTATGTAATGAATAAATCGGGTATGTGAGTTAAAAAAATCAACTAAAATCTTATTTTACATTTAAAATAATTAAATTTTTACTTAATTTCAAACTAATTAATTAAAATTATTAACTTATTTAAAATTTTTGTTGTTATTTTTAAACCACTATTCTACTTTTGTTTCAAATTAAATAACAAAAAATGTGTGGAATTGTATGTTTGTTTGATGCCAAACAAAAAACTGAAATGTTAAGACCTCAGGTTCTTGAAATGTCTAAAAAAATTCGTCACCGTGGTCCGGACTGGAGCGGAGTGTTCCAGAATGATAAAGTGGTTTTCTCTCATGAAAGACTTGCCATCGTGGATCCTACTTCCGGAAAACAGCCTTTATTTACAAAAGACGGAAAAATAGTTCTTGCCGTGAACGGTGAAATATACAATCACAGAGAACTGAAAGAAGAATTTCCTGATTATGAATTTCAGACACAGTCAGACTGTGAGGTTATTTTAGCTTTATATCAAAAATACGGAAAAGATTTTGTTGAAAAATTAAACGGAATTTTTGCCTTTTCTTTATATGACACAGAAAATGATGTGTATCTGATTGCCCGCGATCACATGGGAATCTGTCCTTTGTATCACGGTTGGGATAAAAACGGAAACTATTACGTTGCTTCAGAACTAAAAGCGCTGGAAGGAGTCTGCAAAACCATTGAGACTTTTTTACCGGGACATCTGGTGTACAGCAAAGACGGAAGCGAACTTCAGCAATGGTATAAAAGAGACTGGGAAAGTTTTGATGCTGTAAAAGATAACGAAACGGATATTGAGAAATTAAGAAAAGGACTGGAAGATGCGGTTCACAGGCAATTGATGAGCGACGTTCCTTACGGAGTTTTGCTTTCAGGCGGATTAGATTCTTCCGTAATTTCTGCGATTACGGCAAAATTTGCAAGACAGAGAGTGGAAAGCGGAGATACTCAGGAAGCTTGGTATCCGAGATTGCACAGTTTTGCAGTCGGTTTGGTAGGATCGCCGGATTTGGCAGCAGCTCAGAAAGCAGCAGAACACATCGGTTCGGTTCACCATGAAGTTAATTTTACCGTTCAGGAAGGTCTGGATGCGGTTCGTGATGTTATTTATCATCTGGAAACGTATGATGTAACGACCGTGAGAGCTTCTACGCCGATGTATCTTTTGGCAAGAGTGATTAAATCGATGGGGATTAAAATGGTGCTTTCTGGAGAAGGTTCTGATGAATTGTTCGGTGGTTATTTATACTTCCATAAAGCTCCGAATGCGAAAGAATTCCACGATGAAACGGTAAGAAAGTTAGGAAAACTTCACCTGTACGATTGTTTAAGAGCCAACAAAGCATTGATGAGTTGGGGAATTGAAGGACGTGTTCCTTTCCTTGATAAAGAATTTATGGATATCGCCATGACTGTGAATCCAAAAGATAAAATGGTAAATGCTGCCGAAGGAAAAATTGAAAAGTGGGTTCTGAGAAAAGCTTTCGAAGATATTCTTCCGGAATCTATTGTATGGAGACAGAAAGAGCAGTTTTCAGATGGAGTCGGTTATTCATGGATCGATACTTTAAAAGCCGTTGCTGAAAAAGAAGTAACAGACGAAATGATGGCAAATGCGAAGTTTAGATTCCCTTTGAATACGCCTCAAAACAAGGAAGAATACCGTTACAGAACAATTTTTGAAGAACATTTCCCAAGTGAAACTGCGGCTGCAACAGTTCCTTCGGTTCCTTCCGTTGCTTGTTCTACGCCGATTGCACTGGAATGGGATGAAGCATTCAAAAATATGAACGATCCGAGCGGAAGAGCAGTAAAAGTGCATGAAACTTCTTACGGTGAATAGATTTAGAAGTATGAGAGTATGAGTGTTTTTTGAGTTTGTGAGATGTTTTTTCATTCTTCATTTTTTGTTTAACAAATAGAAGATGAGCATTCTGAAACGAAATACTAAACCCTAAAAATCTAAACTTTACATAAAAATTTATCAATCCTGTAGCAATACAGGATTTTCTTTTGCATTTACATCAATAATATTGTCAGAATTTAACCGTTAATCAAATATATTATCTAATAAATAATTATATTTGGAAAACGAAAATATCAATTATAAAAAAATGAGAAGAAACATTACTATCTTATTTGCTTTATTATCCATGACTTTTGCTTTCGGACAGGGAAAATATGGTAAATATCTTAGCTCCAAAAAACTGGCAATGGTGTATAAAAGTGTGAAAGATGGCGATAAAGACGACTTCTACCAACAATATTACTGGCTGGTAAAAGCGGAGCAGCTGAAAACGTATCCTCACCTTAAAGATATAAAACCAAAAGTTTTATATGAATTTGTAAAAAAAGTAAATCTTCAGAATCCGACTAAAAAACTGGATGCAAGAGGTAAAGAACTTAGAGAAACAGCAGAATTATCATTGAACCAGTATTTCAAAAACAAAAATCTGGATAACAATTCTGTTTTAATGTACAATCTGGAAACGTATGTAGACCCGTCAAAAGGACAGTATTATACAAAAGTTGATGCAGAAAAGATCAAAGAACTGGTTCCTAAAGAACTTTATGCCTTTAACTCCAACAACAGAAATACAGGAGAAGATAAAACGTATTATCTTTGGATCAATAAAGAAAAAGAAGATTTCAATATTGTAGATATCATTCCTGAAGAGAAAGAAAATAAAGCGTTTTATGCGAGAGTGAAGCAGTATCTTCCGAGCTATAAATTTTCAAAATATGTTCCTTCTGTGAAAAAAGGGACAAAAACGGACAGAACAGATGCAGATTTCTATTACATTATGCCGTTTGAGCAAAACACAGATAACATCGAATACAAAACAAAAGATTTCAAAACTTTCGAATTAAGCCAGTACAGAAAAGCCGGCGAAGAATGGAAAGGGGTTGAAAAACCAAGAAAATAAATTAAAAAGTCCTGTGAATTTCGCAGGACTTTTTTGTTGGCGTATTTTTTTAACGCGAATGGCACAAATTTTTGCACGAATATTCACAATTGATCGTAAAATTTAATAAAATAGAATATTATAAATGTCGTTATTGATAACATCATCAAAAAAACTTAAAATAGATAACAGTTCAGGAGTATCAGGAAAATATTGCGGCAAATAGATTTCTCCTTCGTGGAAATGACAGCTTAATCCATCGATTAATATCTTCTCTTTATTAAAAGGAATAAAAATTGCTCTGAAAATTACATTCTCATTTTTTTGAACCAAACAAATCTGGAAGCTTTTCCAGTAAAAATACATGTCAGAAACACTTTCGCCGCCCCAAAATTCAATTAAAAAAATTCTGCCGCTGATTCTTGCAACGGCAATCTTCATGCAGATGCTGGATTCCACTATTTTGAATACATCTTTGCCTTCCATCGCAAAAGACCTTCAGGAATCTCCGCTGAATATGCAAAACGCCATCATCAGTTATGTTCTTACTTTAGCCGTTTTTATGCCGGCAAGCGGATTTTTGGCAGACCGTTTCGGAACCAAAAAAGTGTTTATATTTTCTCTGATTCTTTTCAGTTTGGGATCTCTGTTTTGTGCCATGTCTCAAAATCTTACGCATCTGGTTATTTCGCGAGTTATTCAGGGAGTCGGAGGAAGTTTGATGACACCTGTCGGAAAATTGGCTCTAATTAAAACGTTCGATAAAAGCGAATTATTAAAAGCCATGAACTTTGCCATTATTCCTGCACTGATCGGTCCCGTTCTTGGTCCTTTGGTGGGAGGTTATATGGTAGATTATCTTTCGTGGCACTGGATTTTTTTAATTAACATCCCGATCGGAATTCTGGGAATTGTTTTAGGTATAAAGTTCATGCCCAATTATACATCCAAAGATGTAGATTTTGATCTGAAAGGATTTTTGATTTTTGCAGCAGCCTCTCTCCTGCTTTCCATTGCTTTGGAACTTTTCGGAGATATGCAGAATACAACACCGGTTCTGGTCATTTTCATTCTGGGATTTCTTTGTCTCTACTACTATTACAAACACGCCAAACGTGATGAAAGTCCTATTTTTCCTTTAAATTTATTTCAGGTAAGAACTTTCAGAGTGGGAATTGTCGGAAATCTTGCCACCAGATTAGGAATCAGCTCTGTTCCGTTGCTTTTACCGCTAATGATTCAGATTGCGTATAAACAATCGGCGGTAACTTCCGGATGGATCATCGCTCCGATGGCTTTAACTGCGATGTTCGGGAAATCGTATGTGATAAAAATTTTAGACCGTTTTGGTTACCGGCAAACTTTAATGACGAATACTTTTATTATCGGAACGCTGATCTGTCTTTTGGCAATTCCCGATATCAATACCTCGTTGTATTGGTTTATTCCTATTATTTCTATTTTAGGATTCTTTAATTCCATCCAGTTTACTTCCATGAATACAATTTCTATTGCAGATCTTCGAAATTTTCAGACCAGCAGCGGAAATTCACTTATATCCGTTAATCAACAGCTTGCCATCGGATTCGGAATTGCTTTCGGATTAATTGTGCTTAAAATTTTCGAAAATACAAACCTTATTCACGGAGAAACTCATAATGCTTTCCGCTATACTTTTCTTACTGTCGGTCTTCTAACGATTATTTCCGGATTTATTTTCCGCAGACTCCATATTTCGGATGGTAAGAATATGAAATCTAAGGAGGATTGATAAAATAAATCTGTCGATTTTCTAATTTAGGTAAAGAAAATCAATTGTTCATTGATTTCAGGAGCTTTTTCCAGCTTTCGCTACTCGCTTTTTTTGGATTCGGCGGCTGCTTCGCAGCCGCCGAATCCAAAAAAGAACTCAGATATACCGCTCAATCCAGACTATAAAATTGTGGAGAACACCTGTTCAATATAAAATTACAGCTTTATTTCTGGAACCACCCCGTCAAAAATTTCTCCGAAATTTTCGCCACCCCTCCAAAGGAGGGGAATTTTTACATCCCAAATAAAAATCAGAAAACACCCGCTCAGCGCAATCATCAATCCCCCTTATTAACACAGATCAATGTACAGGATTTTTGTTTAAAATACCTTTGCTTCATAATACAACTAATATTATGGCAACTAAAAAAATAGAAAAAATAGTATCTCCGAAACCTGCGCATTTTGTGGGCGACGGTTTTAGGGTTCATAATTTTATTCCGGGCGTTCAGGGAATGGATATGAAAAGAATGGATCCGTTCATTATGCTCGATTACAATTCAAAATTTCACTTTAACGGAACAGATCAGCCTCGCGGAGTGGGTGTTCATCCGCACAGAGGTTTCGAGACTGTAACAATAGCCTATAAAGGAAAAGTGCAGCATCATGACAGCGCAGGCGGAGGCGGAATTATCGGTGAAGGCGATGTACAGTGGATGACTGCTGCAAAAGGCGTTCTTCACAAAGAATATCACGAAAAAGAATGGGCAAAAGAAGGCGGAATTTTCCAGATGGTTCAGCTTTGGGTAAACCTTCCGTCGGTTTATAAAATGAGCTGTCCGAAATATCAGGCAATCAAAAATTCGGATATGACGAAAGTGGATCTTGGAGAAAACGGACATATTGAAGTGATTGCCGGAGAATTTCAAAATCAGAAAGGTCCCGCTTTTACCTTCAGTCCGGTTCACATGATGAATGCAAAACTGAAAAATGGTGGAAAAGCAGCATTCAGCTTTCCCGAAAATTTCAATACTGCTGCATTGGTGATTGAAGGAAGTATCATCGTTAATAATGAAGAAAAAGCACCACTCAATCATCTCGTTCTGTTTCAAAATGAAGGGGAAGATTTTACTGTAGAAGCAACAGAAGACTCAGTCGTTTTAGTCATCAGCGGAATGCCTTTAAATGAGCCTATCTTTCCTCACGGTCCTTTTGTAATGAATTCCAGAGAAGAAATTATACAGGCTTTTGAAGATTTCAATTTAGGGAGATTCGGTTACCTTGCAGATTAATTTTAGGCAGTGACTTACAAAATTACACTAAATGTTAAAATTGGTATTTAATTTTGTTAAATATTGCGTTTTATCACTTGAAATATTGCATATATCATAATTTTTTCGTAAATTTATATTTCTTATTACAAATATCAAATGCTCAAATTTAATAGTATTTTAGACCTTATCAGGGCTTTTCCTGATGAACAGTCTTGTATTGATTATCTTACACAACTTCGTTGGAAAAATGGAGTTTTGAGCCCTTTTGATCTTACGTCAAAAGTTTACGTATGTAAGAATAACAAATACAAATGTAAAAATACAGGAAAGTACTTTAATGCAAGAACAAATACTATTTTTGAAGGCTCTAAAATATCATTACAGAATTGGTTTATTGCTATATATCTTTATACTTCTCATAAGCGAGGTATTAGTAGCTACCAATTAGCCAAAGATTTAGATGTAACTCAAAAAACTGCATGGTTTATGTTGCAAAGATTAAGATACGCAACGGAGCATGAATCGTTTGTTAAAGAGTTTGAAGGCATTGTACAATGTGATGAAACTTTTGTAGGCGGTAAGAATAAAAATCGCCATGCAGATAAAAAAGTAAAGAATTCACAAGGACGTTCTTTTAAAGATAAAGTTCCTGTATTCGGAGCAGTAGAAGAATCAACAGGATGGGTAAAAGCAATAGTAGTTTCAGATACAAAAGCAAAGACAATTCAACCATTATTACATGAGCATATTAAAAAAGATTCTCATGTAATGACAGATGAATGGACGGCTTACAAAAATATAGGAGACTATTTCCACACTCATACTTATGTTGACCACGGAAAAAAACAATACACTGATGAAGGAACAACAACCAATGCTATTGAATGTTTTTGGTCGCATTTAAAACGTTCTATTAT
This sequence comes from Chryseobacterium sp. VD8, assembly GCF_037149975.1. NCBI lineage: Bacteria > Pseudomonadati > Bacteroidota > Flavobacteriia > Flavobacteriales > Weeksellaceae > Chryseobacterium > Chryseobacterium sp. VD8. Next base: position 7,596 of record NZ_JBBCQL010000180.1, read on the forward strand.
CGGTGTGTATTACAAAACAAGTAAAAAGCACTTACAGTTATATCTTGATGAAATGACCTTTAGATATAATACTAAAGAGCTACGGACAGACAAAAGATTTGAAATGTACTTAGAAAAAACTCAACAAAAAAGATTAACTTGGCAATCGTTAACAGCGAAGACATGAAAGAAAGAGTATTTCAAGAATACAAGAAGCAATACAACAAGAAATTTAAAGATAACAGTCTTATAAAAGAATTCTTTAAAACGTATGTACTTGACACTATAAAAGATAGTGACTTGCTACAAGAGTTAAACAAGAATGGGCGGGATTTAGACAAAATCGAACTTTTAGATTATCTTGAAAACGAATCTATTTTATTGCGTACAATAAGAGTATGTGTTTTACTTGAACTTTCAAAAGATTACACGGCTTTTAAAAAACTCAATAAAAAGATTAAGACAGACAAAGAATCAATAGTAGATGTAGAATTTGAAAAACTACTCACTCAATTGATAAAAATACAACCAAAAAGCCCCAATTAAGGGGTTTTGTTATTTAACAATTTAATTCATGTAATGAACAATAAACAAAAAAAAGTAGAATCATTAGTCAATGAACTACTTAAAGAGTTTCAAGGAGAGCCTTATTGGAAATTTGAACATCTTATTAATTTCCTAAAAAAAGTTAGTATGGAAAACTCTATAATAAATACTGATTTAGGAAATATTTGGGAAAGCTATTCTTCTGAAGACTCTATTTTCTTTTCCAATTCAGATAAGGAATCTTGATTTAAACGAATTAATCTTGCCAATTCTGTCATTGCAGGAGGAGTAGTCATAAGAGATCTGAAAATTTTTATAATTTGATCATTAACAGCAGTTTGGGTTTTGATAACATTTAATAAGCTCTGTTTTTCTTCTTGATTCATAGATTAAAGTTTTTCTAAAAATACAAATTATATCTTATCTATCAATAAAGTAAGTATAATTATCTCCGTATGGTTCTGAACCGTTGAAAAACTCAATAAATTTCAAGTCTTCATGGATAAATACAGCGCCATAATTTGAAGAAAATTCATAACCCAGTTTTTGATTATTATATTTCTTATTTTTCAGTTCTCTGTATGAAATTGAACCATCAGCTTTTTTAAACTGAATATAATTTTCATTTACAACGACAAAAGAATCGTTTTGAATTGGATATGTTTTTCCTTGATTACCAATATATTCATAGATACTCCATACTTTTAATGTCTTTCCATAATAATTAGATAGACTTTTAGCATTAGAATATGTTGTTGTAGATGAATTGTTGGAAACATTTTTTGAATTTGTAGGTTCGTAATACTCCCATTCTCCTGTTTGGTTATTATATATTTCAACACTTATAAGTTCGCCAGATGAATCCAAACGTTGATTTCTGACTTTGATTGAATTATTATTTCGCTTATTAGATCTTTGTTGATTATAAACATCAATTCCAAGATCTAATTTTGCAGGATCTCTGTATTGTGTAGGTTGTCGAGTTTGTGGAGATTGAGAATTGTTAGTAGAATAATATTCATATTGTTTTAATACATTATTATATTTTTCATAACCAATCATATTTCCACTTGAATCAAAGTATTCATATCTTTTGTAGACTGAATTGAACTTTTTACTTACACTTTGAGAAAAACAAAAAACTCCGAGTAATATAAAAACGGAAAAGAAAACTTTTTTCATAAAATGATTTTTAGTTCACTTAGTCCCAACAGTGATGGTTAAATAAGAAAGCGTGGGACTTTGCCCATCTATTCTTACAGAGGCTCTGGTAAGCCATTAGGAAATAAATAGGAAAGCCCACGCCGTATAGCATGAGCATTTCGCTTATTTAT
>NZ_JBBCQL010000181.1:0-9361 GCF_037149975.1 Chryseobacterium sp. VD8
ATGGAGTTTTTTAAGGGGTAGAGTGTCGCTTTAATCTATTATTTTATTTCCTCGCAACCTTCAATGTCTCTTGGTCTTTTACTTCTCAACAAGTAACAAATATTATTCTCTTCATCAATAGCTATATAATTTGATTTACTTTGAATATCTAATAGATTTTTTTCTTTTATCAGTCTTACTTTCCAATTCGGCATATTTTGTGGAGGCGTAAAATTTTCTAATATATCTTCTATAGTATGTGTCCTTAGGTTATTTAAAAGTTTGTTCATATATATACCGTATTCTGTATTGTATATATAATATTCAAGTTCTCTAAAGTTTTCAATCAGGCACCTTTTAGTTGCATCATTTACGTTCCAACGAGACCACCAATATTCATAAAAATTATAATTACCATTATTTTCTATTGTAAATAATGCCCTTCTAATATCATTAGAAATGTCTAGCATATTATCATCATTTCCGAAATTATCAACTATAGCATTTTTAATTTCTGTAAATGCAATTTTATCAAATTTTAATATATCATAATCATATTCAATGCAATCGAAAGCAAAACTGATTCTTCCTTTAAAAAATGCCAAATCCTCCATTTCAAATATTTCATTCTTAAATTCAGGAAATGTAATAATTAGCTTAGCTTTTGCCTTTTCTTCTTCTATTTGGTCTTTAGAAAAAGCTGAAACAAGTGAAGTTTTTGAAAGAAAGTCATAGATATTGTTTGAACCTTCAGCTAATTCAGAAATTAAATTAATTACACGATCAAAAGCTTCAGGACTTCTTATAATATCTTGTCTTTTACCTCCTTTTTGAATACTTCCTCTTGCAATTATATTTCTAATGACTCTCATCCAATCTAAAAATTTCTCTTTATCAAATTCAGAGTTCTTTAAAAGGTATTCTGTTTGAGCAAATAAAAATGCTTTTTGACTATATGAGGCACTATTTATATTATTAGAATAAATATTATCTTCTATAGTAACTTCATTTAGGAAGTTTAATTTTGGTTTATGAGTAAATAACGGAAAATTTATTGAACAATCAATATGTTTATAATTTTTTGAATATAACTCAAAAACACTATAAATATATTTGTAACTTTCTTCAGTAATGTAATTTGTTTTTATGTTATTCTGATTATCTTGTAGATTTTGAATTACTTGTATTCTATTTTCTTTTTTTTCAATCACAAGTCTATACATTATTAGTGTAGACAAAAAACGCATCAAAGAAGTGTCAATTTTATTGTTTTTCTTGAAGTTGGTCCAAAAGAAATCTGTCCATTGTGTATCGATTTTAAAGGCGAAAGTTTCTGTCGGAACAATACTCGATTCCCAATTTGAGTCTATAATGAACTTTTCAAAACTTGCTTTAAAATTTTCGAAAGGAGTGAGAAGTTTTCCTCTAGCATTCATCTTAATATACAAATCATCGGTAAGCCCTATATCATCCAAATCAATATTATAAAAGCTTATAAGATTTTTGATAGTGAGCTTTTCCCAAATATTTTCAATTTTAAAAAATTTAGAATGTATTGAATCTAAAGTTCTTAACATAGAATTTATAGTTGGGTCATGTTTCCACGATAGAAAAAACCATTTAGAATTAATTATTTCTAAACTTAAATTTCCATCCTCATTCATCTTTAATTCTACATTATTTTTAATTAAAGCTTCACAAAATTCTCTTGAGGTTATTCTTGTTTCATAACTAAATTTTAAAAGTATATCAGAAACTTCTCTTAATTTATTTTCTTTAACCGCTGAATACCAATGTAAAAGAAATAAAGTTGTTAGTCTTTGTTGTCCATCTAACGGTTGATAAATTTCATCCACTTTGCTTCCATAAATAAAATCTAATTTCAACTCGGTTTCGTTTTCAATACTTTCTAATATTGTGTTTAAGAAGTTATTTCTTATTTCTGTTTTATCTTCTCTACCTTGAGCGTAATCCCTTTGTATTATAGGAATTTCAATTTTTTCTTCATTTTTTATAAAATCAAAAAAAGTAATTGAATTATGTGTAGTATTCATTTCTTATTTATTTAGATAATTTTTTAAAACATTAAATAAATCTTTTTCGTAATTCACTCTATCCTCTTGTATCCAAAATGAGATTTTTGGTGGATAATCACTAAAGTATTTTAAGAAAACATTTTTTGTGCAGATTGGAATAAATACCCCTTCCTTATCTCTATCAATAATTGTCTTACGTTTTATAGGAAAAACAGCATTTTTATAACTTCTATTAGTTTCTGAATCTAAAAGTGTCAGATTTGAAATTGAATTAATGTCATCTTCAATAAATTGATAATTAAAATGTAAAATTACTTCTTCATATATTTCTCTAAATTTTTCGTCGTCTTTAAAATCTGTAAAACTGTCAACTTTATTTTTTAAAATTAAACCTCCTTCTATTTTTTCTGTATCAATAAATAATGAAGCATCACTTAACCACATTTCTCTATTTTTATCAGGCATTAAATTAGAATCTTTTACAGAAGCAATATGTTCTATATCCCAATTTCCATTTTTAAATAAATCGAATGGAAAATAAGAATTATCAATATTACTTTTGAGGAGAGTTAAAATGTTATATAGCAATAAAATTTTCTTAACATTTTCTTTGTCTTCATATTGCAGATTTTCCAGATCTATATTTTTTACGCTTTCTTTAATTAGTATATCTAAATATTCCTTGAATCCAGTCTTTGTATAATCAGTTGATTTATCATATAAATCTTTTATTTTAATGGAATTTATGCATACTAAATACCCTATTTTATGATATAAACTCCTTTCTTCAAACCACTCACTAAATCTTTGAAATCTTTTTTTAATTTCTTGCCAGTTATTTTCAATAGTTTCTTTAGTTTTATTATAAAATTTTTTATTGAAGAATCTAAATGTCGAATATTTATCATTTCTATCTAATTCGTCATTCATTATCTCAAAAATAAACTCAATTCTATTTACGGATTTAGTTTTGCCATTTAAAAAATACCAAAATTTATCTTTTTGTAGCGATTGTTCAAAAAAATCCCACTCTGTTGCAATCTCTAATTGTCTTTGCTTAATCTTTTCTTTGTTTTTGCCTTCAAAATTTGAACTGTTTAAAAACAAAGCTTTTATTAGCTCAGAGTTAGTTAAAGGTATTTTTCCAATATTAATTCTAGTAAATATTGATATAGAATCATTTTCAGTACTTTCATACCAAATTACTTTTGCATTGTTTGTAAATTTAGAAGTAAAATCAAAAACGTCATATGTTTCCCCTTTTTCTGTAAACCATTTATCAATTGTTTTGTATGCTTGATTTATATAGTAGAAATCAATATTTGTTGTTTCATCTTGATTTATGTTATCAATATTTTTTAAAAATGATGATGATTCTATACGTGTTTCATATGATAAATCAAATAGGTTTAATTTACCCTTGCTTCTAAACAAATTAAGATAAGATAATATTAAGTAAATTGTTGTTAACCTTTGTTGTCCATCAATTACTTCGTAAAGATTTTCATGTTTTTGTTTTACGACTATAGGTTGTAAGCAGTACCATGTCTTGTTTTCAGAATCTTCAACTTCCCTAGGTTTAAAATCTGAAATATCATTCAATAAATCAATAACTTCATTTTTATCCCATCTATATCCTCTTTGATATGACGGTATAAAAAAATTATATTGTAGTAATTCTGTTATGGTTTTTAGTTCTAATATGTTGTTCATATAAAAATATAAGTTTATAAATATGATTTATTTAAAAAGCGTTATTAACAAATTTACATTAAAATCTTAGATGTTTTCCTAAAAAACTCTTTCCTTTACTTCAATATGAGCTTTTAAATTTTTCTTTATTATTGCTAATTTTCTATTATTTCTGTAAATAACGTTTCTATTAATTGTAATTCTATTTAAAAATTAATTATTAACCTAACAAATATATTTTCTATTTCCCAAAAAACATTACGGCTTTCCGTAACCTTAAAAATCAATCAAAAAAGCTCTTTTAAAAATCCACGATATTCCTCTCGTATCATCAATTCCTTTTCCACAAACAATTCATTTCTTACACAATCCACCGTTTCCTGAGTTACAGGATTATAGCCTTGTTTGTTAACTTCCCTATTAAATATTCCGATGCCGCGTTTTTGCCAAGACGGAAGATCGTTGTAATTGATTCCGTACTGAAAAAGCAGTTCATTTTTATCGGATTGTGACATTTTTTCAATTCTTTCGGTGGTTTGTCCGGCGTTGAATCCGTTGTTTCTCAACGTCCAGTAACAGTAGGCTGAAAGGGAATTTCTGTGGGAATCTTCCTGTCTCCAGCAAAAATAATCCGCGATCATTTCACGGTTCGGAATGGAAATCGTTCTGTAGTCGAAAACACAGATTTCCTGAAACTGCAGGCTGAAAAAAGCACTCGCTTCTCCCGCCAGAACAGAATTGATCTTCCTTGCTTTTCGGCTGAAAGTCTGGTCGTCTTTATGGATCAGCAAAGAAATTTCATCACTCTGCGTGTAACCGTACAACACTCTAAACCCGATGGTAAAAAGGTGTTTCGTCGTATCGATCATTGCCTGACTGAATTTCGAATCAAAAGGTTTTTCCAGCGACAGTTTTTCTTTGGTAAGTCTGGTAAATCCTCTTCCGTCGAGTCTTACGATAATAAAGTTTTCCGGAAGGATATACTGTTCCGAAAGGCTTTCGTTTTTTCGCATGATCGCTTCAATTTCTTCAAATTTCATAATTGCTGATTTCAAATTTGTTCTCCCTTATTTTTACATGGAATATTTTGTCAAAACCTTCCTCAATCGAAGGCTTTTCGAGGTCTTTGTATTTTGCTTTTATTCCGATCTCGCTGATGGAGTTTTTTCTGTATTTATTCCGCTCCAGACAATCCTGAATGCTGCTTTCAAAATAATATGCAATGATTTCATATTTGTTCTGTCGGGCAAGCTCAATGTATTTTCTTCTGCTTTCTCTGGTCACATTCGTGTTATCAATCACCATTTTGGACTGTGTTTCAAAACAGTACTGAAGCAGTTTTCCTTCTTTGTTTCGGGTATTCAGCAAATCCATGCTGATCCTGATGTGCGAATTGAAAAAAAGCTCCTTGTAGAAGGAACTTTTTCCGCTTGCGGGAATCCCGATGAATATGATGATCTGCATTTTTAATTCTTTATACAGCTTTTTACAACAACCTCCAAAGCTTTTTCCGCATCACAACTATACAAACCGGAACACCAAGCCGGATTGGCTTCAATCAAAGCCCAGCCTTTTCCTTTGATGATCCCGAAATCCAGAACAATGGCTTTTGGAAGCGTTTCACCATATTGCTGAATGAAATTTTTGAAAAAATCAAAAAGTTCTTTCTGTTCATTTTCAGAAAGCGGATTGGTGTCAAAAACGTCATTTCTCCAATAAGAAGAATGGGTTGTTATTTGATTATTTAAGACAAAACATCTTACTTCCAGTTCCCATTCTACCACTTCGGAAGTGAAAACCCTGCTTTCCAGATCCAGTGTGTCAAAACCTTTAATGTTGGTGACTTTATCAAAAACTCCGGCTTTAAAATTTTTAAAATCGGAACATTTGATGAAAATATTTTCTTCATGCACGAAATCTTTCAGCTTTCCGTAAGAGATTTTTCTTTTGGTAAATCCCTCCGAAACTTTTGAAAGCCAGTCGTCATCAGGTTTTGTCAAAGTAAGACTGCATTGTTCCGCCACAATTTCAGCATAAATATCTTCGCCATACACCGCAATCACGTCTGCACGAAATTCTTCGGGAACATTCCATTTTGCATTAAACCGGCTCAACTCATAGGGTGAATTGAGGGATGCTTTTTTCAGATTGTTGCTGTCTTCCGTGTACATGGGAGAGAGCGCGATGAGGTTTTTCATGGCATTATTTTTATTTCTAATGTATTAATATTTCTCTAAAAACCTTCTCCATTTCGTTTTTATCCAAATTTCCTCCTTTCAGGCTCTTTGCTCTTTCTTCATTATCCAGTATGGTTTTTTCTAAAAATCCGAAGAGTTCCCAGTCATTCGGATGATGGTAAGATTCTCCTTTGGTAGCCTTTAAAGCGATTAAATTTTCTATTTTCGTTCTTGTAAAAGCATCTACTAAGACCAGCAATTCACTGAACAAAACAGGCGGAACTGTCCCTTTTTCCAATATCCATTTTCCGGTTAACGTGGTTCGTAAGCAGTAAAAGTAAGATTTCAGTTTCACCTCATCAAGTCTGCATGCCTCGAGATATTTTTTGCTCATGCTTGAATAGTGATAAAATACCGCTATCGGAGAAAAGCATTGGTCTGCCAAAGGTTTAAACAGATCGTGAAATTTTTCATTTTTCACATAAACGACAGGAGAGTAGAACCAGCTCAGCAAAGCCGCGTTTGACTTCAACAATAAATGGAACGTTTTTCTCAGATCCCATCCGGAACCGTCCAGATCGTCTTCCGTCATAAATTCTATGGTTTCATCTTTATCCCACGGTGAGAGATACCAGTCTTTTTCGTGTCGGTATATGAAGCGTATATCGTAGTCGCTGTCCGGAGAAGCAAATCCCCATGCTCGACTTCCGGATTCTACGGCAAGCAGTATTTCTACACCGCGTTTTTCTTCAACTTCTTTTAGTTTTTCTATTATTTTTGGTGTCATGATTTTTAAATTTGATACAAAATAAAAAACATCCTGCGCAATCTTTTTACGCAGGATTATTTTATGTAAAACTTGTCTAAACTTTTTACTGCAAAAGATGCAAAAGATTTTACACTTTAGCTTATTAAGTTTAATACTTAAATGGGAAGAAAGAGCACATAAGTTAAAAAAAATCAAAGATTTTTTCTCTTTGCAGACTTTTGAAATACTTTAAATTAACCACTAAAGTCTTTTGCCTCTTTTGCGGTTACATTTAAAATGAGTTTATACAAACTGATAATAATGTTTTTAAGAGCTTTTAAAAAGGTGAAAAAATTATTTATATCTGTTTGAAATTTTAACTTTAGATTTTATACGCAAAGTTTCTATTTTCCGATGATATACTTTAAAAGAAAGCAAAGTAAGCGCAGATTTCATCTGCTATTAAGCGAAGTCCATAACAGCCGTTTATTACGTAAAGCTATGTACAACATTTTCCATAAATAATATGCTTTCCTACTTAAATTACATTTTTATCATTCGCTGAACGAAGTTCCCTTGCGAACAAATAAATAAAATCATTTTAATAAATATAACTTTGCGTGTATTGCGTTAAAATTATCTAGCCTCAAAAATTTTATCATTTAAAAATCTTCGTAAAACTGTCTTTTTCCAGATTCTCCAAAGAAAAATCAAAGTCGGCATTTTCTTTATCATAAACGATTTCAGCTCCTAATTCCTGAATCAAAAGATTGAAGGATATCGGTTCGTACCATTGTTGATACAATGCGTTCGTCGCCACTACGGAAATTTCTGTATTTCCTGAAACATGAGTATGTCCTGCTCCGAAATTCAGCAGTACGAAACACTGTCTTCCGTCTTTTGGCAGCAACATTCCCAAAACGGTCTGTTTTTGTACGGATTGACATTTTGCTTCCGCAAAAAGATGGTTCGGATTCATCATATAATCGTAAGAAACAGCATCGCCTTTTCCGATAACAATTTTATATCCGCAGTCGCTGTTTCCGTTGAAAACGTTGTTCATTACCAAAGTAGGAGCCATTAAACCTCTGTTTGCGTAAAGATATTCTACAGCACCGTTTGGCGCGGAAGTGATGTCTCCGGAATACATCAACTGACCAGAATTTTGGTTGTAAGCCGCATTCCATCCGATTTTTCCGGCAATATTTAATCCTGAAAGGTCCAAATCATAAGCTCCCCATGCATTTTCCCAATAAATTCCTACCGCTAATCTTTCTCCGAAGAATCTTGTTCCCGTCGGAATATTTCCTACAAACATCTTTTCAGAAGTCGGCAAGCTAAATTCTACATCTTCAGGGAAATAGAATTTCTTTCTTTCAAAACGATACTTTGATTTTAAATAGCTTAAAATAAAATCGTAGTTCAGTTCATTCACGGAAGTTCCGATTGATTTTTTCGTCCACGATTTTCCGTTCCGTATTCTGTACACAAAAGTATCCTGACCATACATTCTTGAATAACAAGCCGATAAAGCTTTAAACAAAGCAAACGGAGTGGCATTTTCCAGCCAGTGCAGATCGCTGTTTTCCAGTAACATATTGGTTGCGTTATTCAATGGATTCGAAATTAATGGTTTGTGATAAATTTTCGACAGCTTCGAAATTTTATTAATCACCTTTGGCGCCCTGTTTTTATAGGCTAAAAATAAAGGCTTGAAACGGTTAAAAATTTCCGCCATTTTTTCCAGTCCGAAACTTTCAAAAAGATAAGTCGGATTGAATTTGCTTTGCTTAATATCATTAATCAAATCATTGTTTTTAATTAATAATGTTTCTTTTGTGGTTTTGTAGATCACGTAACGCAAAAATTCAACATTATTTTCAGGATAAACGTCGTAACGGTCGGCAATTTTTATGATGGCTTCTTTGTTTCTGATATTTTCTTTTCCTGTAAAATCATATTCCAGTTCGTCGTGCAAAATAGATAGTAAATCATCAATCGTTTCTTCTTTCAGAGCGATTCCTGATCTCAGAATAGCAAGACATTTTTCCTGAAGTTCTTCTTCGGAATAGGCTTTAATGACTTTAAAATTCAGCTTCAGATCCGGGATGTTCAACACTTCGTCCGGAATGTATATTTCACCCTGAAATCTGCTTCCGTAGGTGGAAAAATAATGAAAGAGCTGTTCCATCAACAGTTCGAATCTTGTACTTTCTTTAATCTTCTGCCACGATTTATGGAACGTTTTGTTGAGATCATTTCCGTTCAGTTTTTCTTTAGCGTAATAGGAAACAATTTCTTTTTTTGCCCATAGTGCAGAAGGTTCGATGATAAAACCATCCTGAGAAATAAATACTTCAGCATCCGATTCTTTTGCCAGTACAGCGTTGAATAATTTTAATGTTTTCATTGTTTTTAGTTTAAAAAATAAGTGAGGAGTAAGATTCATTAAAAGTGAAGTGTTATAGGAACTCCTTTTACCTATAATTTTTAAAAGGCGGGGAGTAATTTTCCAAATAATTTATAGGAACTCCCTTTGCCTTAAAGTTTTTTAAAAAGGCGGACACTTCGGCAAGCTCAGTGCGACATTTTTAGCTAACATATTGAGCATTAAATTTTATCGGAGATAAAATCCTTGCGCCTTAACAAATATAGTTGTTAAAATAAATTGCGCCTTTGTGTATATCTAACAATTTTTTTTCATTTTTTTGAGGAACAGGCAGGACTCG